>DATHYN010000017.1:0-1431 GCA_035459145.1 Anaerolineae bacterium
ATGGTAGCCCCAATAATGGCCACAACAACAATACTAATGGCCACCACCCCGACCCCTACCAAACGAACACTACTATCCAACAACCCCTACCCTCGCTCCGCGCCGAAGCCGTCTTGTTTGTCAAACTCGCCGGTCCCACCGTCCTGATCAGTATCGGCTTTGTGGTGCCATCCTTTGTCACGGCCGCCTACATTGGACGACATTGGGGTGCCCTCTTTCAGGATGCCTACACGTTGGCCAATTTGACGGGAAATCTCTGTTGCATGAGTCTACTGGCCGGGTTGCACAGTGCGGCCGATACGCTGGGACCGCAGGCCTTGGGGGCCGGCAATCATCGAAACGTCGGTCTGGTGGCCTGCCAAACATTGGTCACGAGTTTTATCATCATCGTACCCGTCAATGTCCTATTATGTTGCACGTTGGGACCGCTATTGGTGGCATTGGGACAAGATGGGCAAGCTTCCGCCCTGGCCTGGGAATTTTATATCATTTATTGTTGGAGTATCCCGTTCTATGCCGTTTGGTGCGTGGCGTGGAAATTTTTGAGTGCCCAGGCCGTCCTGTGGCCGCTCGTCGTCGTCACCCTGGGAGCCGTCGGATTCGTATTGCCCCTGGCTTTGCAAGTCCTAGGCGCCGCCTACGGATTACCCGGGACGGCAGCCGCCCTGGTCGTATTCTTTGCCTCGCAAGCCGTGGCGATTGGGGCATGGATGTATTTCGGACGGCCCTACCAACCGAGTACCATCGATCATTACACGTGGACGGAAATTTTGTGTCAACCCTCGTACCAACAATTTTTAAAACTCGGTGTCGGCGGCATGTTGGCCTCGTTGGAATGGATTTATTGGGAAGCCGTCAGTCTCATGGTGGGACGTTTGGGCGTCATTCCCCTGTCCGTACATACCGTACCCACACAGGTCATTTACGTTGCCTTTATGTTTCCCCTCGGAATGGGGGCGGCCGCGTCGAATCGCATCGGAACGACACTGTGTCAGAGTGTGCCACGGGCCAAAGTGTTGGCCGTGGCCACACTGGTAGTCAGCGTTGTGATATTTACCCTATTTACGGGGCTCTTGTACGCGACACGGGCGTTCTTGTTTCGCCTCTTTACCAATGATCCCGACGTTTGGGAGGGTTGCGAAACCATTTGGCCATCCGTATGTGTCTACACGTGGGTCCTGGTATTGTTTGGCGTCAATACCGGTATTGCGACGGGGTTGGGGATGCAAATGACGCTCGGGGTGTTGACGTTGGCCTTTTTGTGGTGCGTGGGATTGCCAGCCTCGTATTACTTTGCACTGGTCCAAGGCCAAGGATTACCAGCCGTGTGGATTTGGATTACACCACCCTACTTTCTGATTAATGCCCTTTTGTGGCTTCGGTTTTATACCAAAGATTGGGAGGAACTCGCAACCCTCGTACGGATACGGG
>DATHYN010000018.1:0-36563 GCA_035459145.1 Anaerolineae bacterium
TCATCAACTGCCACCCGCGAATCACGATCCGTGATCTCCCACCCCCGCATATCAACCGCCGCCGCCGTTTCCACCCACACCACCTCCCGGGCCACATCCCAACCCACCCCCTTAATCACTTCCGGTCCCAACTCCCCCCTACCCCGCTCTTCAAATAACGGTCGCAATAACACCTCTTCCCCCTCTAAAGATACCACCCTCTGCACTCCCATCTCACCATCTGCCCAGCCCACAAACCGATATCCCTCGGCCGCCAACGCCGTCACCACCACCTCCGTCCCCGCAAAAAACCGCCCTTCCCACATCTCTCCCACCAAAACCGTTGTCCCCAACGCCACTTGTCCCCCCTCCATCCCCGTCACCCGTAACTGCGTCTCCCCCACCACCCCCAACGCCGCCGCTGTCTGCTCCCACAAATAATCCGGCCGCTCGGCCACAAATTCCCTCACCGCCGCCACCTGCTCCGCCCACACCGCCGCCTCACTCGGCCACCGACCCTCCTCCCACGCAATGTCCGCCGCCAAACCAGCCGCCAACTCGTCCACCGTCGCCGTCGCCGCCGGCGACGACCACACCGTGTTCAATAACACCCCCAACCGCGTCAATACCCGCCCCCGAAAATCATCATTGGCCAACAACGCCCGCCATAACAACGTATGCCGCCCCGTCGTCAACGGATGACTCTCAGCCAATACCGCCGGATACATATCCCAACGCGCATCACTCATCTCCCCATACCCCCAACTCCGATCCGTATCCCACCACAACCACCGCCACTGCCCCCCCGCCGTCCGTGGCCGAAACTGGCGCACATTAAAATGGGGCCAATCAATATTAGCACTGTAAATGCCTAACAAATAATAATCAATAAACTGCTCAATATCGATCTGCGCCCCCACATACGCATACGCCTCCTCCTCACTCAAATCATGCGCCCCCACATACGCCATCAACTGGTCCCAATGCTCCCTATCACCCAACATCACCTGCTCGGCCCCACTCACCAACTCTGGCGTGTCCAACAAATCAATCTCGCTCGTCCCGTAATGGGTCTCCCAAAAAAATTCGTCTAATCGCTCCCTTAACTGGTAAATCCCCCACGGCTCCCCATTGATAAACAATAACACCGGCGTCGTCCGCGCCGCCATCGGTGTACCACTGCTAACCAACTGCGCCGCCATCACCGTCGTTAACTGATTCCGCAACAATGTCCACGGCGCATCCCCCTCCGGACTATCCCCCCCACCCGGATGTATCACCAACCGCTTAAACCGACTCACCCCCTCACCATACAACGGATAATCTAACCACGCCGTATCCTCGGCCGCCGTACCCTCGGCCACCGTATCCTCGGCCCCACCATACTCCCCCCGAAAATAAAGCCGAAACCCCTTTTTCTGATTTAAACGGCTCATCTCACCATGCAACCGCACCCCCGCCGGCAAATGAAACGCACTTTGCCGATCGCCAGCCAAATAACTAACCACCACCGGCCGCTCCCACGCCCCTCCCGTCGCTAACGGATTCGTCAATAACCCAGTCTCAGGATCATGCAAACTAGCTGGATCTAAATGTAAACTCAATACGGGTAACTGATAACTGTTACGCCCAAAATAGGTGACGCTCGCTACCGGCCCTAACATCCCATCAGACCACGCCACCCGTGCTCGCAGATGTGTGATCTCCCCCTGCTCCGCCCTCACCGCCAACGGCCGCGCATACACCTGCCCCACCTCCCAATCCGGCTCACGCCCATCACGCGTATACAAAATCCGAGCCCCCTCAACCGGAAACTGTAACTCTACCTGAAAATCCGCTTCATAATATCCCGTCCCCACCGCAAACGTCGGCGCCTTCCCCCGCCATACCGCCGATGATACCTCCTCACCACTCTCGATATACAGCAAAGGGCCTAATAACAGCAAAATCAGCCCGGTTAACCACCCATACCGCCGTCTCATTTCGCTTTCGGCTTGTTACTCGAGTCGAGCGCCGCCACCGGTTGCAACTCAACCTGCTCCGCTCGCCACAATCGGTATGTTTGTTGCGCCCGCCGCAATAACCACATCTGCTTCGAGGGCACCACCAACTGCACATCTGCTATCGCCAACTCAGCCAATGACCACCACCGATACATACTGCCAACCATATCATCACCCGGCACAATCTCCCCACCTTGATAATGGGCCACCACGCACAAACTAATCATATATTGAGCGTAATCATCGTACCGAAAAGTGTACGCATGGCAGATGCCCACCGGCTCGATAACGGCCGTTCGCCCAATCTCCTCCCCCGCTTCCCGCAACGCCCCCTCCAAAATCGTCTCTTCCGCATCCAACGCCCCATTCACCACCTCCCACGCCCCGCCCCGCTTCGGATGCGCCAATAACAACAACTCCCCCGCCTCGTTAAAAATAAAAACTAACACCGCCGCCGGGCTTGTCACCAACTGCCGCCCCGCCGTCACCGTAATAATCGGTTGCTGATTACTCATCTACACCTTCCGTTGCCGATAACTATCATAACTCGGCCGCTTCCGCTCATACGCCATATCAAACAGTGCCGATGAAAATAGAAAATCAGCTGTCGCCCGATTACACGCCATCGGAATATTCCACACCACCGCCACCCGCAACAACGCTTTCACATCCGGATCATGGGGATGCGGGGCCAATGGATCCCAAAAAAAGATTAAACAATCGATCTCCCCCTCCGCAATTTTCGCCCCAATCTGCAAATCACCTCCCAATGGCCCACTTTCCAAACAATCAATCGACCGTCCCAACCGCTCCTCTAACAATCGTCCCGTCGTTCCCGTCGCATAAACATGATGCCGCCCCAACATCTCCCGCTTCTCCTCCGCCCACTCTAATAAATCCTGCTTACAATTATCATGTGCCACCAACGCAATTTTCCGACTCTGCTCTGCCATCAATCACTCCTTTGTTCATAATCAAACTTTAAATTGTCATACCTACATTCCACGCCTAACATAACCCCGAAATCAACCAAAAAATCCCCAAAATCCCCAAAATCCGCGTCAAAAACCACCAAACCTTACCCCGACACACAATCACAAGAGCAAATCCTACTCTCCTCCGATTACACCCTACTTAATAACAATCACTCGCTAACCTATATCCATTATGCCACAAGAATCGATTTTTGAGAATTTCATCCATTTCTGATAAAGTTCACTACCATATAATCAACCCACCCAACTGATAAGAAGGATCCCACGATGCCTACAACTGTAAACCCAACCGCTTTAATCACCTATTTACAACAACATCAACATGAAATGTTCGCCGACTTACGTCGGCTCGTCTCCGCCGAATCCCCCTCCTCCGACCCCCGCACCCAAGCCCGCCCCCAACAACTCCTGCGCAACACCCTCGACCAACTCGGCTACCGCACGTGGCTCATTCCCGGCCAAGAAACAGGTGGCCATCTCCTCGCCGAACCACGCCTTACCCCCAGCAACCAACCCAAACAGATGCTCCTCGGCCACACCGACACCGTCTGGCCCGTCGGCACCCTCGCCACCATGCCCCTCACCACTGAAGACAATATCATGCGCGGTCCTGGTGTCTACGACATGAAAGCCGGCCTCATTCAAATTATTTACGCCCTCAAAGCGCTCCACGCCCTCAATATCGACCTGTCCGTCACCCCTAGCCTCTTCATCAACAGCGACGAAGAAATTGGCAGTCCCGAATCCCGTGCCCATATCATGCGCCTCGCCCCCAACATGAACCGCGCCCTCGTCGCCGAACCCGCCCTCGGCCCCCTCGGCCACCTCAAAACCGCCCGCAAAGGGGTCGGTCACTTCATTATCGAAACCCACGGCCAAGCCGCCCACGCCGGCCTCGACCCCGACAAAGGGGTCAGCGCCATCCTCGAAATGAGTCACATCACCCAAAAACTGTTCACCCTTAATGAGCCCGATAACGGTGTTTCCGTCAATGTCGGTGTGATCAATGGTGGTATGCGCAGCAATGTCATCGCCCCCCACTGCACCGCTGAAGTGGATGTCCGTGTCCTCAATCAAGCCGATGCCGATCGTCTCCACAACGCCATTAACGCCCTCCAACCAACCCTCAACGGCACCCAAATCACCATCAAAGGGAAATTTAATCGCCCTCCCATGGAACGTACCGACCGCAACCAAGCGTTATGGCATCTCGCCCAACAACTCGGCACCGAAATCGGCCTCGACCTCGACCAAGCCTGGGCCGGTGGTGGCTCCGATGGCAATCTGACCAGCCCCTACACCGCCACCCTCGATGGCCTCGGCCCCATCGGTGATGGCGCCCACGCCGCTCATGAACATATCGACCTCGACCACATAATCCCCCGCACCGCCCTCCTCGCCCTGCTCATCGCCGCCCCCCCTCTCTAACGTCGCAGCAACATCCCCGCCGCCACCACATTGCCCGCCAACGCTACCACCATCAAAATCAACCCCACCTGCTCCAACGTCCCATGCCACCACCACAACGCCACCACTTGCCCCCCTAACAACGCCGCCAAACAGTAAACATACGCCGGGCGCGCCGTCGATAACGCATAATTTAACCACACATTAATGCCCGCAAAAAAGGTCGTCGCCAACCCCACCAACGGCATCACCACCCCCAAACTCGTATACTCATCACCAAACAATGTCAACGTAATCCAATCCGGAAAAAGAAAGAAGAGAAAACTCAACCCCAAACCGGGCACAATCGCCGCCGCCAACGAAGCCAACAAAATCGGCCGCGCATCTTCCCCTTTCGTATGCCGCTCAACCGCCTTAGGAAACAAAACCATCGCAATCGCCAATGGCACAAACAGATTGATCTTCCCCAAGGTCACAATCGGACCATAATTGCCCGCCACCGCCGGATCAAACAGCCGCTTCACCGCAATCGCATCCAAATTAACCATCAAAGCAAACGTCAATAACCCCACCAACGTATGTGTCGAATACCGCCGACTAATCGCCGGTATCCGCACCGCTTTCGTCGGCAACACCCAATACGGCCGCAAAAAGTAATACGCCAAGAAAAAAGCGGTCGTCGTCGCTAACGGCAACGCCACCACCGCCCCAAACGCCCCCCAACCAATCCGTATCAAAACGATGGCAAATCCTAACCGCAAACTCGCTTGTAACACCTGCACCGCTGATAGTTGGGGGAACTGTTGCAACCCTTGCAACGTGCCATCAGTCACTGGCCGCACAAACAGCATAACCAAAGCCAAACTCGCCGCCCACAATGGTGCACTGGTCGGAAATTGAAGCCAACGGGCTAACAACGGACTGATTAACGCCATCAACAGGGTCGCCAACAAACCATATTGCCACGCCCAACGGTAGCGACGACGCAGGAAGGGAGCCACGGCCGAGGGCGTGGCCGTCTCCGCCCAAATCTCGGCCACATAATACGCCACCACGTTCCGAATCACATTCGTCGCATGTAACAAAATCTGCAAAATCGCCTGCACCGCAATTAAAATGCCATACTCCGCCGGCGCCAACCACCGCCCCGATAACAAACTAAATAGATAATCTAACACCCCCGCCACCAACATGCTCCCCGTCATCACCACCCCATGCCACACATCAGGCGATTGACGCAACTGTTGCAGGCGCGTGACCAAATATTGTCGATTAATCATAAAAAAGGGAACTACCAATTATAACAAACAGCGTTGCAGTTCGTGCACACTGTATTCACTTCATCAGCCAACGGATAACCACAATTATGGCACAAACCAACCAAATCATTTCCCGGCGTCTGTGTCAAATGGCGCATCACCTGTTTCGCATCCGCTAACGGGATACCATAGTCACGTAATCGCCCTATCGCCTGAATCACTTTAAACTGTGTCGCCAACGCCACCACCTCTTGACGCGCCCTATCCGGCAAATCTGCAGGCATATACCAACTTACATCACATTGTTGACAATAGGTATTATCATTTGTCTCTTTGCGTCTATCCATTCGTCCGATTATATCACAGTCACTACACTTTTAGCCTAATTTAGGCTAAACTTCGCTTATGTGGTATCAAATAAAACAACAATTCAATCATTTTGTTCGTCCTCGCTCCTACCAACGGTTTATCCTTTTGCTAGTGAGCTCGCTCAGCTTATTTTTCCTTGGCACCCAAACCGCCTCCGCCGCCCCACCTCAAGATTGGCGTTTCGGGGCCATCGAAACGTATGAATCACCCGGTGACGCCCGCGCCCTCGGCGCCGCCTGGACCCGCGTCGAATTCCATTGGGGCCACACCCAAGAAGGTGGCCCCGGCAGTTGGACCCCCGAAACCAGCGATGCCCAAATCAATGCCGAAATCGCCGCCGGCCGCATGGTCGTTGGCCTCCTCATCGGTGTCCCCGATTGGGCTTGGGACGGTGGCCTCCCCCGCGGCCTCCACCTCCCCGCCGAAGACCCCAACAACACTTGGGCCAGCTTCGTCCGCGAAGCGGTCACCCGCTACGATGGCCGTATTCGCCACTGGATTATCTGGAACGAGCCTGATATCCAAGACCCCAACGCCGTTAGCCGTAGCTGGTACGGCGATATCAACGATTTCGTCCAACTCCAACGCATCTCCTACGTCACCGCCAAACAAGCTAACCCCGATAGCGTTATCCACCTAGCCGCCACCACCCACTTCTGGGACCCCGGCTACCTCGGCCGTCTCATGGACGCCATCGTCGCCGACCCCAACGCCGCCGGTAATAACCATTACTTCGATGTCGCCACCGCTCACCTCTACTTCAATCCCAGCCACGTCCACGACCTGATCGGCTCTTTTTACAGCACCATGTACGCCCGCGGCGTCTACAAACCGATTTGGCTCGTCGAAACCAACGCCCCCACCTCCACCGACCCCAGCCGCCCTGTCCCCGATGCCCAATTCCCCGTCACCCAAGAGGAACAAGCCGCCTACCTTCCCCAAGCCGCCGCCGCCGCCCTCGCCGCCGGCGCCGTCCGTGTCTCCGTCTTCAAGCTGAAAGATACCCCCGGCGATCTCGTCGCCAATCCCGAACCGTTTGGTCTCATTCGTCCCGATGGCAGTCGTCGGCCCGGCTTCAATAGCTACCGCATCGCCATTCAATACCTATCCGGCGCCACCGGCGGTGAGCGCGAACGTTGGGATGACGTCGGCCAGCTCCGCATCGACCAAGATGATGTGACCACCCATGTTGTTTTCTCCCGCGCCCCCGGATCGCGCACAGCCACGATTCCCGCCACCGCTGACACGGCCTATCTCATCAATCAATGGGGCAATCGCCAAGTTGTTAGCGCCAGCAACGGCCTCTTTACCATCAACTTACCCCCCGCCGTCTGCTCCATCGCCGCTGGTGAATATTGTATGATTGGGGGCGAAGTCTCATATCTACGCCAAAGCAAAGAGGGGGGCTTACCCGACTTACCCGCCGGCACCGCCCCCATCGCCACTAGCACTCCAGAAGCGACCCCCACCAACACCGCAACTCCTACCAATACGCCCACGAATACCCCCACTAGCACCCCCACCAACACCCCCACCAGCACCCCCACTAACACCCCCACCGCCACCTGGACCCCACCCCCAACCCCCACATCACTCCCCCCCACCAACACACCTCAGGTTATCGCCGCCGTCACCAGTACCCCCACCAGCACCCCCACCAGCACCCCTACACCCACACCTGCACCTTTCGCCCCACCATCTGGCTCTGCTTGGTGGGTTTTAGGCTTAGCTGGCTTGGTCATGGCCGGCTTAGGTTTCAGTTGGTGGCGTTTAAACAAATAAGCCTATTGACCAATAAAGATAATACTGCTAACATAACATTCAAAACATTTTGAATGTAAGGAATTTGCCATGCATCCCAGTTTAGTCCCTGTTAATAATAGTACCGTCGCTGGCCTCGGCCGCTTAGCCCGCTTCTTTGGTTTTAGTGAAGTGATGGGCCGCCTTTACGGCACCCTTCTCCTTCATCCTGCCCCGCTCTCCCTCGATGATTTGTCGGAACGGCTCGAAATTAGTAAAGGCTCCGTGAGCATGAATATGCGCTCCCTAGAACGCTGGGGCATGGCTAATGAAGTTTGGGTCCGTGGCGAACGAAAAAAATATTACGAAGCAGAAGCGGATCTATGGCAAGTGATTCGCAATGTGCTGGGCGGCCGCGAACGGCGCGAAGTCCAACAAGCGTTGCTCGTCCTAGGTGAAAGCATCGAAAAGCTCAAAGAAGCCCAAGCCGAACTCGACCCCGAAGACCGTGCCTTGGCCGAGTTCTATCTCGAACGGGTCGCCAGTCTCCAAGCGTTCTTCCAAGTCGCCCAAATGGCTCTTGAAGCAGTCCTCGGCTCCGAAGAGTCTCTCGATTTTGATGCTGTCACTAAAATTGAGATCGGCTAACCCCCCTGTCTAGCTCCCCCCCCACCACATTATTTAGGCATCTTTTTTCAGAATATGAGTAACGGCCGTTGCCCCCACACCACCCAAATTTTGGGTCAACGCCACCGTAGCCCCCTCAATCTGGTTGTCACCCGCCTGACCGCGCAACTGCTGCACCGCCTCGGCCACCTGATAAACACCTGTCGCCCCAGCCGGATTACCACGCGCCTTTAATCCACCCATCGTGCTAATCGGCACCGACCCGCCCCGCATAATCGCTTCCTCTTGCGCTAACTTCCAACCCGTCCCCTTGGTCGCAAAGCCGCACGCTTCTAACGATAAGGCCGATACCACCGTAAACGAATCATGCAATTCGCAAAAATCGATATCTTTGACCGTCACCCCCGCCATCGCCATCGCTCGCTGTGCCGACTGCTCAGCAGCACGGAACCACAGGATATCCTCACGATCATGCAATGCTAACGTATCGGTGGCGATAGCCGAACCAGCGATCTGAATCGGTTGCGGCACCATATCACGCGCCCGCTCCGTGCGGGTGATGATTAAAGCCGCCGCCCCATCACCACTCGGCGCCGCATCAAATAGCGTGATCGGCGCGGCCACCATCGGTCCTTGGGTAAAACGTTCCGCCCGTAACCGGTTGCGGAACATCGCCAACGGATTGGTCGCCCCATTCGCATGGGCATTGACACTGAAATTAGCGAAATGTTGGGCTTCAAGCCCGTTTTCATACATGTACCGTTGCATGAGCATCGCCGCCGAGGCGGCCATCGTCACCCCATGAAACGATTCGTACTCCGCATCCAAAGCGGTCATCAATGAACTATTAATCGGTTTGCCCGTCTGATCGGTCATCTTTTCCACCCCAACCACCAAGGCCGTCTCCACCATACCACTGGCCACGGCCAACGTCGCTTGCCGCAACGCCGCCCCGCCCGACGCCTCGGCCGCCTCGACGGTCACCGCTTCCCGCCCCCGCATCCCCGAAAAGTCAGCGACCAGCGCCCCCAGATGTTGCTGGTTGCTTAAATGGCCGGCTAACATATTGCCCACAAAAATCGCATCGATATCCGTCGTCTTGGCATCATCCAAAGCCCGCTCAATCGCGTACCACGACAGATGCCGAATCGATGTCTGCCAATGCTCACCCACTTGTACTTGTCCCGCCCCGATAATTGAAACGTTGGTCATAATCTTAATCCTTCTTAAACTTTTAGTTTGTCACGGAAACGGGTATAGGTCGCGTAATCGATTTCGGTGCGGCGCGCAATGTACTCTTCCGTTTTAGTCGCTAACGCCCGTACCCCTTCAATGCGTTCCGTTACCTCAATATCAAACGCATCGGAACCAGCCCCAGACCCATAACTGACCAACAAAATACGATCCCCCGGTTGGGCGATATCTAATACCGCGGTCAAACCGATAACGGATGAACCGGAATAGGTGTTGCCAATACGAGGACTCAACAAGCCAGGGGCCATCTGCTCAGCCGAAAAACCAAGCTGTTGGCCCACCCGTTGCGGGAACTTCGCATTCGGTTGATGGAATACGGCCCAATCATAATCTTCTGGAGTCCGATTCATCCCTTCTAACAACGCCTCGGCCGCCCCCACAATATGCTTGAAGTAAGCTGGCTCACCCGTGAACCGCTCCCCATGCGAGGGATACTCCGCATGAGCCCGCCGCCAAAAGTCGGGCGTATCCGTCACGAACGAGTACGATCCATGAATCAGCGCCACCGATTTATCTGCTGGCCCCACGAGCAGTGCGGCGCCGCCCGCGGCGGCCGTATACTCTAACGCATCCCCTGGCCGTCCTTGAGCTGTATCCATACCAATGCTTAATGCATACTCAGCCATCCCCGACCCCACAAAACCGATCGCCGCTTGCAACGCTTCGGTACCCGCTTTACAAGCAAATTCCCAATCAGCCGCTTGGGTGTGCGGTACCGCCCCAATCGCCTCGGCCACAATCGTGCTCGTCGGCTTGACCGCATACGGATGGCTTTCACTCCCCACCCACACCGCCCGAATCTGTTGGGCGCTAATCTGAGCCCGTTGTACGGCGTTGCGCGCCGCTTCAATCGACATGGTAACCACATCTTCATCTAAACCATTGACCGCTTTTTCGACGATAGGGGTTCCGCCACTACCGGTGGGCCACATTTTAGCCACAGCGGTCGCTGGCAAGCGGTAGCGGGGGACATACGCGCCATATCCGGCAATCCCAACCGGATGATGGGGCTTGAGAATTTTATTAGGAGGAGGTTGATTGCTCATAGCTGTTCCTTTTTCTATATCTACAATTTCACAGGTAGTGCGATTTGTTAAAGCACACCGTTTTTTTTATGACGTAATAACGGCCGTTTCGACCATCTCCACTTCCACCAGCTCTTCAACCGCCGACTGACGTAACTGATTACGTGGTTGCGGCGGGGCCGGTGGGGCGTCCCGCCCCTCTAAAATAGCCAATAACTCACGTGCCCGTTCCACACGAATATTTTCTTCACCAATTAGTTGGTTAGCAATTTGGACCGCCCGCGAGCCGGTCGCGCCAGCGGCCAAGGCCACTTGTCGGGCATGCATCCGCATGTGCCCCTGTTGGATACCACTCGTCGCCAGCGCGCGGATAGCGGCTAAATTTTGGGCCAAACCGACGGCGACCATCACTTGCGCTAATTCAGCCGCACTGTCAACATCTAAGATTTTCATCGCCACTTGGGCTGTGGGATGGACTTTAGTCGCCCCGCCCACAATGCCGACCGCTAACGGTAATGTCAATGAGCCGACCAAATCGCCGTTGTCGTTCACATACCAATCGGTCATCGCCCGATATTGACCGGTGCGCGCGGCGTAAGCGTGCGCTCCCGCCTCAATCGCTCGCCAATCATTGCCCGTGGCAATACAGACGGCGTCAATCCCATTCATAATTCCTTTGTTGTGGGTTGTCGCCCGATAAGGGTCGACAACGGCAAACGCATTCGCCTCAGCAATTTGCCGCGCCACGGTATGACCATCACAATCAGGTGTTGCCAACGCCTCTGCCGGAATGGTACAGCTAGCCGTCGCTAACCGCCGATCCGTCAAATTAGATAAAATGCGTAGATTGGTCCGCCCACCCGTCAATTGCGCCAGATACGGGGCAATAAATTCAACCGCTGTGTTAATGGCGTTGGCGCCCATCGCATCAAGACAATCGTAAAGTAGATGGACAACCAACATCGGGCCAACCGGCGTATCCATAAAGGGGCGGATTTCAATACCACGCGCCCCACCGCCACGATTGACGATACTGGTACTGGTACTGTTAGCGGCGGCCATTAACTCCTCTTTCGCCGTTTCGATAGCACTAATCGCGGCGGCCATATCAGGAATATCGAGAATTTGGACCTGTCCAATCATAATTTGGTCGGTGGCCGAGGTCGTAAAACCGCCACCCGCTCGAATTAATTTCGCCGCAAAGCTAACTGCGGCTAAAACACTGGGCTCTTCAACCGCCATTGGCACCAGATAATCACGTTCATTGATACGGAAATTAACGGCGACGCCTAACGGGAGGGCAAAGGTGCCCAAGCAATTTTCTACCATCTGGTTGGCACGGCTGGCGGTGAGGCCGGTACCGAGAAGGGTCATCGCTTCATGGGGTTCGAGATTAGCCCATTGGGCGATGAGGTTGACCCGCTCTTCTAACGGCCGTTTATAAAATCCCGGAAACCGAGAACTTTTATCTTCAGGAGACAAGTTAGCAGAATTGGTTACTGTGTCAGTCACGTTACTATCCTTTTCAAACTTATTGTATGTGGGAGAAGCAAACCAAATGTGGATTTGATTTGCTATCGGGCATAATTCATCAAAAAAATAGCCAATAATAGCTTGGCCTACAAGTAACTATAATAGCTCCCCCCTATCAAAAACTATCGGATACCTATTTTGAAGGGGATTATGAGAAAAAGATGAGAGAGAACAGCCCAAAAAAGGGAATTTAGGTTAATTTGTTTTCTGCACCACAACTTGCAAAGAGCCGGTTAACACCGTCACATCAACCAATATAATGTTAGGTGGCAACTGTGTCGCCGCCTGTCCCAACGTACTATTTACCGCCGATGTCGCCGAAGCGAGCAAAGCGTTAGGCAAACGGACACCAGCCACATCAGCGGACACAACTTCAAACTGTAAGTTGTTATTGGCCACATACGGCCGGAAAATAACCAAGACATTACCCGCGATTGGTTGGGTGATAGTACCGGCTAAATGAATCTGCCCATCCACAAATGAAACAGTTAAGTTTTGGATCATGGTCTGATTCGATTGCGTTTGGGCCACATCGATCGCCGTTTGTAATTCTGCTTGCGTGATGCCAATTGTGGCTTGATTGTTGCCATCCAATTGAACATTGGCAAATAACGGTTCTAAGACAGCGCTCGCTTCCGAGCCAGCGCCATTGCTTACTGGTTGACCAGCGGTTGTGGTTGGGATTGTGGGCGTATTGGTACAGGCTAACGCCGCAAATATGAGTAAAAACAGACAAAACAGTGGTTTTGAAGACCAAGTATACATAAATCACCTCAAAAATGATCAAAAATTTGCTACAATAGTTAAGCTCATGTAGCATAAGGCTATCATACCCTTTTTACTATAAAAGGGTCAATTGGTTTATTCGTTGGCAAAATATCGTATTTAGGGTCAATTTATGCTTGTTACTTGACGCAAGCCGATGCTTTATGTAAAGTTAGGGTATGAAAAGACCGACAAGAGAAAATCAATGTGTCGCTAATCGTTAAAAACACACTGATTTTACTTTGTTATGTTAATTGTTTAGCTCTACAATAGGCAATTAATAATAATCAAATTGTAAAATATAGGCATCTAAATGAAACAGTCGGTACAAAATAGTTTTTGGTTAACACTTTTTATGTTGTGGCTGGTAGCGGGGGCAGCGCTCTTCTTCATGTTCACACAACGGTCAACCCTGCAAACGCGCCTTGGGGAAGCAGAGGCTACGGCAGAAGCGATTGGTGGGCGGGCCACGGCCGTTAATATCTTGTTGGTTGATGAACAAGTCACGCGGCAACATATTGAGGCCACGCAAGTTGCTGGGGCGGAGATATTAGCCACGCAAACAACGGAGTTGGCCACGCGCACGGCACAAAGAGATCAATTGCAAACAGATTTGAGTTATGCTTTTGAAGATTTAGCCGCTGAGCGGAGCAAACCACCTCAGATTTTCATTTTAGAGCCCACGGCGGGGTCAACGTATACGATTGGGACAGTGGTGACGTTAACGGCCGTTATCGCTGACGACCAAGGTTTATCCGATGTTCACGTCTATATCAACAATGTAGCCGTCCCTGTGCCTGCGCCAAGCCAAGAGACATTTTATACGTATCCCATTCAAACGAGTTGGGAAGTAAACACGGCGGGGGCGCAAACGGTAGTTATTTCGGCGACAAATCAATTAGGGATCGTCAGCGAACCATTAATATTTACTGTTTTGGCCGAAGTAAACATTGCCGCAGCCAATAGTGAACTGCGCACGGCGGCCGAGTTAGCCGTTGCCAATATTCGTGGTCTGGCACGACCGGAAACAGTCTTGATTAATCCCGTCACCCCCGGTACATGGGAACGATTTTTAACGGGTAACATTCCCCCCGAAACGCAAACAGCAGCGGATCGCAAATTAGCGAGTTGGCAAGCATGGGGCACCTTAACGGAAAGTTACGACTTAGCCACCATTGAGCAATCTTTTCTACGCGACCATATCGGTGGCTACTATGATGCCAATAGTCAACAATTAACCGTTGTTCGTCGTGATGAACTACTGACCTTACAACAGCAAGCCGCTTATGTGCGTGAGTATATGAGCTTGCTACAAGATTTAAATTATGGTTTAGGCGATTTAATGGCGAACAGAGGTAATCGTGACGCTGAACTCGCTTTAGATGCCCTCGCATCGGGTGATGCCGCCATTGTCCGCCAGCTTTATTTGTACACCCACTATCTAAACGAAACACAAACAAACGGGATTTTAGGCTTAATCGGTGATGATGAAACCAATTGGAGTCGGGTCACCACCACGGCCACCACACAATTATTAACAACAGGCCAAGACAAACTCAACGAAGTCACCGGCTTATTAGACCGTATTCCCGTTAGTGAACGGGATGATGTCCCCAATGTCATTTTGGCCGAAGCGGTCTTTCCTTATAGCGAAGGCGAACGTTTTATCCGCTACTTATTTGACCAGACAGGTGATTTTTCCTTGATTGAACAAGCTTGGTTAAATCCACCACAATCAACCGAGCAAATTTTGCATCCAGAACGGTATCTAAACAACGATGTGCCCGTTAACGTCAGTTTGCCCCCCTTAACGGCTACATTAGGGACGGGTTGGCGCTTGGTAGAAGAGAATGTCATGGGTGAGTTTATGTGGCGGCAATATTTAAGCGGGTTGAATGCCCCTGAGCAAGTGAATACAGCCACTACCGGTTGGGGGGGCGACCGCTTTGCCGTCTATCAGCAATCGTCAACCGGTGATCAACTTGTCTGGGCTGAAATTATTTGGGATACCGACGAAGATCGATTAGAATTTGATACAGCCTTTGCTGAGCATACGGCTCAACTCTGGCCAGCGGCAACGGTAATAGATGATGAAAATGGTCAATGTTGGCAAGATGATATCATTATCTGCCTATATCAGATGGAAAGTAATCGTTCATTAGTAATCAGAACAACAGCAACAACTTTAATAGACACAGCCTTGGCGGCTGAACTTCCTTAAGTATAAAGTAAATAGGATTGGGCAATGGCTATACAACAAATAGGTCCTTATAAAATCAATGAGCAAATCGGTGGTAATCAACAGACAGTCGTTTTCCACGCGACAGATCCTGAAAATGGCAATGATGTAGCGATTAAGCTCATCGGCAGTAAATATATTGATGATGCTGGTTTAGCCCGTTTACAGGAACATGTACAAACGTTATATGATGAAAATCATCCGGCAATTGTACCTATTGAAGATTTGGCTCAATTCAATGACGCCCATCCTTACTTAGTGACAGAATTTATGCCTGGCGGTTCGTTAGAGACAAAACTTAGTAATGGGCCGATGACCCCACAAGAGTTCTTGCCCATATTAGAGCGGATTGCCGGGGCCTTGGATGCTATGCACAACTTACGCATTATCCATCCCGATTTAGCCGCCAACACGATTTTGTTTGACGGAATGGATGAGGCTTATTTGGGCGGGTTAGGCAGTTCTGTTTGGGGAGATTTGAGCAGTATAAGCCCGGAGCAATCATTTGGTAAAGTAGCCAATGAGCAAAGCAATCTATTTAGTTTAGGCACAATTTTATTTCGGGCATTAACGGGGCAAGTTCCCTACCCAGCTGATAATCTAGATGCACTTAAGGGGGTGTTTCGTCAAAACAAAGGGCCAGATGTAGCGGCGATAGCTCCCCATTTAGATGGCGGTCTTGTCGCGCTATTGACACAAGCGGTTGCCATTCGGCCCGATGAGCGTTTTGGTTCAGGGGCGGGTATGGTGTCAGCCTTGGTTGACGCAATGAGTAATCTCCAAGGTGGGGGGATGGCGGCCGCGGGGGCGGCCGCGACCGGCGCCGCTATCGCTGGTGATGATATGTTTGATTTTGGTGGTGATGATGGTGGCGATGATTTTGACTTCCTCGCTGGCGATGACAGCGGTGGGGGGGATGATTTTGACTTCCTCGGTGGGGATGACAGCGGTGGTGGCGATGATTTTGATTTTCTGGGTGGGGATGACAGCGGCGGGGGGGATGATTTTGACTTCCTCGCTGGCGATGATGCTGGGGGGGACAATTTAAGTTTTGGGGCTGAGGCGGATAGCGGTGGTGATGATTTTGACTTCCTCGCTGGCGATGACAGTGGCGGTAGTGACGATTTTGATTTTTTCAGTGACACTGCTGGGGATGATAGTTTAAGCTTTGGGGCCGAGGCGGATAGCGGTAGCGATGATTTTGACTTCCTCGCTGGCGATGACAGCGGTGGCGGCGATGATTTTGACTTCTTCGCTCCTGATGATGCTGGCGGCGGCGATGATTTGGAGCTTTTAGGGGCTGACAGCAGCGGTGGTGATGATTTCGACTTCTTCGCGGCTGATGACAGTGATGGGGGGGATGATTTGGGGCTTTTAGGGGATGACAGTGGGGGGGGCGATGATTTCGACTTCCTCGCTGGCGATGACAGCGGCGGGGGTGATGATTTTGATTTTGCCAGTAGTGACGCGGAGAGCGATGCTGGTTTTGGTGATCTTGGCGATTTCGATTTTGGTGATTTAGCCAATGACACCGCTGATGTGGCTACGCCAGCGGCAGCTGATGAGGGGTTCGATTTCTTCAGTGATGACAGTGGTGGTGGCGACGATTTTGATTTTGATGCGTCTGCTGATAACGCCGATGGAGGCTTCGATTTCTTGAGTGATGATAGTGGGGGTGGGGATGATGCCGGCTTTGACTTCCTTAGTGACGATAGTGGGTCTGGGGAAGATGAAAGCTTCGATTTCTTGAGTGATGACAGCGGGGGTGGGGATGATGCCGGCTTTGACTTCCTTAGTGACGATAGTGGGTCTGGGGAAGATGAAGGCTTTGATTTCTTAAGCGATGACAGCGGTGGCGGTGACGATGATTTCGGCTTCCTCAGCGACGACAGCAGCGGCGGCGATGATGATTTTGGCTTCCTCAGCGACGACAGCAGTGATGATGGCTTCGGCTTTGGAGACGATGCAGGCAGTGATGATGGTTTCGGCTTCGGAGATGATTCGGGAGGGGATGATAGCTTTGGCTTCAGTGATGATACTGGTAGCGATGATGGTTTCGGCTTCGGGGATGATTCCGGTTTTGGCTTCGGGGATGATGCTGGTAGCGATGATGGTTTCGGCTTCGGGGATGATTCCGGTTTTGGCTTCAGTGATGACAACAGTGGCTTTGGCTTTGATGGGAGTGGTGATTTTAGCGACGGAACTTACTTACCCGATGATGTTGGCAGCAGTGACCTTGTTGGCGACAGTTTTTTAAATGATGACAATGAGTTTGATGAGTTCAGTCTCGGCCAAGAGGCGGCCGTAGCTGCTAGCCCGGTAAACGATGATATTTTTGCCGCCATGGCCGCTCAAGCAAAACCGATTAATCCCACTCGGCGGGTCCAAATAATAGCCTTTGTCATCTTTTGCGGTATAGTAACCTGTATCGCTTTAGTATTTATCGGTATTGCTAATTTTGTTGTTGAACCCTTTTCGCCAGAAATACCAACAAGAATTCCCCTCGCTACCCCCGACATAACCAGTAGCCTTGATAACTATGACCAGCTACCACCAACAATGGATAATTCGGTAGATTTTGACATAATTGCTCTCATTCCACCCACATCCAAATTGACGGATAAATAAGTTTAAATATTAAATAGTTCGTAAAGCAAATATTTTAAACTTTTACCAGACACAAGAAGTGTTAAAAACTTTGTTTACACAGCATTAAATACTTCGTAACATAAATTTTCTTAACTTCCACCAGACAGAAAAAGTATTAAAAACTTTGTTTACAAAGCATTAAACAGGAATATATTATGAGTCGTAATGTCAAAATAGCGCTAGCTATCATAGGCGTCATATCTACATTATGCTGTTGTTTAGCAGTCATAATTGGTGTATTTGCCCAACGAGCCTTTGTTACCTTAGCTGAACAAACTTTTACAGAAGATCCCCAACAAGCGGCCGCCCTCGGCCAAGCCATCATCGACTACGAGCTCCCTCCTGGCTACCAAGAACAACTCGGCATGAATCTGATGGGCAACAGTATCGTCTTTATCGCCAACGAAGCCAATAATGATATGATCATTATGCTTATCGAAGTTTCTGATTTAATTGGCAATGAACCAAATGATTTAGATACCTTTATTGATAACGCCTTTTCTGAACAACAAGGGGACACCAATATCACCTTCTCACTTGTCTCCGAAGAACCAATTACGGTTAACGGCGAAACAACAATGCTTCGCACTTTCGAAGGCACAGATGATAGGGGCACCTCTATTCGCCAAGTGCGTGCCACCTTTGCTTCAAATAACAATGTTGGTCAATTTATGATTATGGGCGCCATCAACAGTTGGCCAGAAGAAGATGTGAACCAATTTATTAAATCATTAGAGTAACTTTGATAAAAAATGCCCTAAACTTATATGTTGTGACAAAATAGATCACATACGGTAAGCTTAGGGCATTTTGCCTAATAAACTATCAAGTTTGACTATCTAGCCCGTATTTTTTAAACCAGCCGCAATCCCACTAATCGTTAAAAAGATGACCCGCAATATCTCTTGCGCCTCTTCGCTTTCATTATCATCAATCTCACGCAAACGATGCAACAAACTGATCTGAATAAAATTAAGCGGATCCACATACGGGTTTCGGCTTTGAATCGAACGCTTTAACGTCTGGGAGTTATCCAAAATCTCATTTTGCTCTGTAATTAATAAGATCCAAGTCGCCGTTCGATCAAATTCTGTCTTGATAATGCCATAAATCTCATCACGAACATCAACATCGGTCACCAACTCCGCATATAAACGAGCAATGCCCATATCCGCTTTGCCTAAAGAAAGCTGGGCATTGTCGATAATCGTTTTGAAAAACGGCCATTGCTGGTACATCGCCTGCAAGCGCCCACGCCCCTCCTCCGATTCCCCATACGCCGCCAACGCCGTCCCCACCCCAAACCATCCGGGCAATACATGCCGACTCTGCATCCAGCTAAAGCCCCACGGAATCGCTCGTAACGCCGCAAACCCAGATGCTTTACGCCGGGCGGGCCGTGAGCCAATACGCAATTCACTAATCTCGTTAATAGGGGTCGCTTGTTGCCAATAAGTCAACAATGCCGGTGTTTCATAAATCAATTCCCGATAAGCACGATAGGAAACAGCCGCCATCTTATCCATCGCCTCCCGCCATTCCGGCAAAATCTTTGTTTGCCGCCGATGGGATGGTGCACTCGCCATCAAAACGGCATGAACAACCTGCTCTAAATGGCGGCGCACCAAGACAGGATGCCCATACCGATCATTAATCACTTCCCCTTGTTCCGTAATACGAATCCGACCATCGACCGAACCGTATGGCTGCGCCAAAATAGCCCGATTAGCTGGCCCGCCACCACGAGCAATCGTTCCCCCTCGGCCATGAAACAAAGTCAAGACCACATCATTCTCGTGACATGTCTTAGCCAACGCATCCTGTGCTTGAAACAACTCCCAATTGGCGGCCAAATAACCCGCATCCTTATTACTATCAGAATAACCAATCATAATCGTCTGCTCACGACCCAATGCCTCTAAATGGCGGCGATAATACGGGTTCTCAAACAAAGCAATCATCACTTGCGGCGCATTGGTCAAATCATCCCGCGTCTCAAAGAGCGGGGCGATGGCGATCCCTTCCACCTCACGCTCCTCGTTAAGATTAATACCATGCCAATAGGCCAACAACAGCACTGCCAACATATCGCTCACATTATGTGTCATACTGATAATGTACGGCCCAATCACCTCAGGACCATAAAATTCAATGGTGCGCGACAAAATCGTAAATAAGTTGAGTAACTCTTGGGTCTTGGGCGATAAATTAGCCAATGATTGCCAATCAGGGGTCGGTTTGGCTAACTGTTCGGTCAATAACGCCGCCTGCTCGTCCGGTGTCAACGCCCCATACTCGGGATGGATATCGAGGCGGCTAAATAACTCTTGTAACGCATTGGTATGATACTCACTGTATTGACGAATATCGAGGCGGGCCGTATGTAAGCCAAACACTTCTGCTTGGGTATGGAAATCAGATAACTCGGCCGTAGCAATATCCTCGTCTTCCCCATAAGCCAAGCTCGCCTCCATCAAATCTAACGGCGCAATCAAATCCAAATTCGTTTTCAACCGAGGCAACGGACCAGCATCATGGCCTAACAGACGACGGGTCACATCATCAAGTGACGCCTCTTCTAAATCATCGGCTAACACCGATGAGCGCAAACGGTATGGTTCAGATGGATACCGCTCTTTCAAATAAGTGGCTCGTCGGGTTAAACGTGGATACAACGATTCAATTTCGGCCACAAACTGGGGCGAAATTGAGGTCAGCCGTGAGGACAAGCTCAGCGAGCGGCTTAAAGCACGGGCCCGCTGGCGGTGAATCTCCACCGCTTGCCCACGGTGAAGGCGTAAGGTCTCCGCCGTCACCGCCGCCGTCACATTTGGATTCCCATCCCGATCCCCCCCAATCCACGACCCAAATGTCAAAAAGCGCTCTGGCCGTTCCAGTTCAGGATAATATTCCTGCAACGCCGCCTCAAACGCATCATAAATAGCTGGTATCGCTTCCCAAATCGTCTCCGAAAAATAGTACAGGCCGGTTTTAACCTCATCGGCCACAGTTGGCTTGCTTAACCGACTATGTTCTGTGCTCCATAATGTCGTAATCTCTCCCTTGATTTGAGCCGTAAACGCATTCCGCTCGGAAGGAATCAGATCGCGGATTTCCAAATCATACAATGATTGGGCGATCCGGCGCAGTTTCGATAAAACGGTCCGCCGTTTAGATTCTGTCGGATGCGCCGTAAATACCAATTCAACATGTAATCGTTTTAAAATCTGCTCCATCTCCCAAGAATCGACACCCATTTGCCATAAAGTAGCCACCGCGTCCCGAATGGATTCGCGCCGTGGCTGGGGATACGCATCCCGCTCCCGTTGGCGCAAAACCCGTACCCGATGATTTTCCTCGGCCATATTAATCAACGAAAAATAGATAGTAAAAGCACGAGCCACCCCATCGCTATCTGCTAAAGAAAAGCCATTAACTAATTCTTGAATGTAGTTGTCGATTTTAGGCTCCTGATCCATTCGGCGCGCTTTGGCCAGCGCCCGAATACGCTCCTCCCGCTCAAACGTATCAATACCTGATTGCCGTCGAATCACTTGTCCCAATAAATTGCCTAACAGTTGAATATCTTCCCGAAGTTGACGATTATTATCCACAAGACCCTCTTTTTGGTGCTACTATTTTACTCAACGATATAAGTGTATTAAACTAAATATTGTCGACATTTTATCTTGAAAATATGTCGTTTAATACGTTGAAGTTGTTAATCTAAACGTGTGAACTATTTTGGTTAAACAACTTAGAATAAATTATCAAATTAGATGTCAGTTAATTTCCAAAAGGTTTTATATAAGCTCTAAAGGAAATAATAGAGGTTTGTCCACTATTTGTCAATGCTAGCGGCGTCATAGGCCAGCCACCACGCTAAGCCGACCATCACCCCCCCCCACACCGTAGCTAACAAGATAGTCGCCGCCAGCGGCGACCACCCCCACGCCACTCCGCCGACACCAACACCCGTCCAATAACTGAGTGGCCCGAAAATCGCACCCAAAACGCCAGCTAACAATAAGCGCCCTTTAATCCAAGCCAACGAGGTCGTGATCGCTGTCGCAAACAAAGCCCACATCGCCACAATCCAAATGGGCCCAACCAAAGGGATATCAGGCCAAGGGGCAGCATAGATTAAAACGCCCCCTGTTTTGAAAAGCCCATCAACGACAGCACCAATTAGGCTCAAAGCTAAGATTAAACGGATATCTCTTTTTTTGTCTGGTGCCCCCCACAGATGAAAGATGATATGTACAGTCACCACCAGCACCCCAAACCACGGCCGCTCCGTGGCCGCCCCCCATGCACACGCCCACCAACCAACTTGTAACCCAACCAGATTAATAATCGTGCGCATCACCACTCCTTTATCATTGAATTGTTACATAATTGTTACGAACGGCTCATTACGTGAGCAGATGACCATAATTCAGTCGAACATTTGGGTATTTTGTTAATCTTAATTATACTCTTACTATCAAGTTGTTTAAACAAGGGGGTTTATACTTCTGATTTAACAACCTCAACAGATTAAACGGTCCATTTTTAAGCTCAAATCGCGAAACAAGTTTGTTTAATCTGCTTAAATCCGTACATCATGGCCGACTATCGACAGATATCAGCCCAATATTAGCAGTTATTGAATGAACAATCATCATTCTGGGGGATAACTGGTATAATTAGTGATCACAAATAGTATTATATTTTTCAATTCTTTGTTTTCTTAATTCTAAAAGGATTTTTCATATGCGTTTAGGCTTAATGCTCGGCTATGCTGGGCGTACCATTGAACTCCCTCTCGATCTAATCAAAGCAGCCGATGAGCTGGGCTACTATGCTATCTGGACCTCAGAGGCTTATGGGTCCGATGCGATTTCCCCCTTAGCGTGGGCTGGCGCTTTGACGAAAAATGTTAAATTGGGGACGGCGATTATGCAGATGCCTGGTCGCACCCCTGCCAATGCGGCGATGACGGCGATGACGATGAATCAGTTGTCCAACGGCCGTTTCCTCATGGGCCTCGGCCTCTCCGGACCCCAAGTTGTTGAAGGGTGGCATGGGGTGAGCTACAAACGCCCCCTAACCCGCACCCGCGAATACGTCGACATCGTTCGCCAAATCTTCAACCGCGAAGACCGCCTCACCTACGATGGGAAACTGTACCAAATCCCCTACGAAGGGGATGACGCCACCGGCTTGGGCAAACCATTAAAAAGCACGTTGTCCGCTCAACCAGATATCCCCATCTATTTAGCCGCTATCGGACCACAAAATGTACAACTCACCGCCGAAATTGCCGATGGCTGGCTCCCCATCTTCTTCTCACCAGACCGGTACGCCGAGTCTTATCAAGAGGTGATCGATGCCGGCTTAGCCCAAGGGGGTAAAACGGGTGACAAGTTCGACATCGCCCCCACGGTCAATGTCGTCGTTGAAGATAATTTAGATATCGCCTACAACATGTTACGTCCCTTGATGGCACTTTACATCGGGGGGATGGGCGCCAAAAGCAAGAACTTCTACTATAATTTGGCCTGTCGCTATGGGTATGAAGCGGAAGCGGATGCGATCCAAGATTTGTACCTAGCCGGCAAGCAAGGGGAAGCGATGATGCAAGTACCCGCCGAATTAATCGATGAGGTCGCTTTGGTTGGACCCAAAGAGCGGATTAAAGAGCGGATTAGCCGCTGGCAAGATAGTGCCATCACCACGCTCAATGTGGCCGCCACGGAGAAAAAAGCGTTAGAAGTGATGGCGGAGCTGGTTTTATAGATGTATATTCCTGATTTAAAACCTTTTCCCAGTAAATTTGAAGCGAAATTAGGGATGGTGCCGTTGGCCGTGGGCTGGCTGCAAGGCAATAAACCGTATACCACAGGCAAAGTGCCCGCCGGTTTCTTGGAAAAGTTAGCCCTGTTTTGCTTAGAGGAAAACAGTTTGCCCGGCGGCCGCCGTAGCGGCCGCTGTGCTGTCAGCGGTGATTGTCCCAAACGGTTTAAGCCGATTAAGCATGACCAAGGCATGATTTTTCTCGATAGTGAGTTACGGGTGGTCGGTGATGAAGATATTTTCGCCGCCCCCGCTATGATTTATCATTACATTACCGAACACCAATATTTGCCGCCCCCCACTTTTATCACGGCGGTTTTGAATGGCGATCCACAATCGACAGCACAAACAACGTTGCTCAATACGATTACGCGGGGTCTATAGCGAAGAAAGTTATGAAGAAGCAAGAAGATCGTTTCGATCGCATTGAAATTCCGGTGAGTGTGCGCCAAAATGCACAAGCTTGGAAAAAAACGCACCAACCATTGGATATTACCGGCTATGAAGATTTGCTCATCGAGCTCATCGAAGAGCTGATAGAGGCTTATCCCTTGCAAGGTGATACTTATAATCAGATTATGCGCCAATATAGCCGGCGTGGCTTGCCTTGGCTCAACAAAGCTAAGGTTCAGCAGGCGTATCAAGATTTATGCGATCAAGGGCTAATGAGCTTTGACCCCGATTATCCGATTCGGTTGCAAATGAAACCGACACGGAGCCAAGCGGGGGTGGCGGTGGTCACCGTTTTGACGAAGCCATATCCTTGTCCGGGGAAATGTATTTTCTGCCCCACTGATGTGCGCATGCCCAAAAGTTATTTGCATGATGAGCCGGGGGCACAGCGGGCCGAGCGGCACGCTTTTGACCCGTATGAGCAAACATTCGCCCGTATCAACACGCTGGACCAACTCGGCCACCCCACCGACAAAATCGAACTCCTCATCTTAGGCGGTACCTGGTCTAGCTACCGCCGTGACTACCAAGAATGGTTTATTAAACGCTGTTTTGATGCGATGAACGGCGTCGACTCTCCCGATTTGCGCACCGCCCAAGAGCTCAATAGCAATGGGGACCACCGTAATGTTGGCCTTGTCGTGGAAACACGACAAGACCATATCGATGCGGATGAACTGCGCTGGTTCCGCTATCTCGGTGTGACCAAAGTGCAAGTCGGTATCCAAAGTTTAGATGAACATGTCCTCGCCATCAACAATCGTGGCCATGATGTGCAAGCGACCCGCGACTCGTTCCGCTTACTCCGTTTAGGTGGCTTCAAAATCCACGCCCATTGGATGCCTAATCTGTTAGGGGCCACACCGGAAAGCGATATTGCTGATGCGGCTCGTCTCTGGGACGACCTCGCTGTCCGTCCTGATGAACTTAAGATTTATCCCTGCTCCTTGCTGGAAAATGCGGAGTTGTACGATTATTGGTTACGGGGTGAGTATAAACCTTATACCGAAGAAGAGGTTTTGCATGTTTTGGTTGAGGCCAAAGCGCTCGTGCCTCGCTGGGTACGGCTCAATCGGGTTATCCGTGACATCCCCACGACCAATGTTGTCGAAGGAAACAAAAAAGCGAATTTACGCCAAGTGGCCCAACAAGTCCTCAAAAAAGAGGGGCGCCCTTGTCAATGTATCCGCTGTCGTGAAGTGCGCCGTCAACAGATCGTTGCTGAAGAGTTGACCTTAAAAGTTGACAGTTACGCCACCGATGTCACCACCGAACACTTTTTAAGTTTTGAAACCCCCACTGATCACATTGCCGGCTTTTTGCGCTTATCACTACCCAACCAAGATATCCCTCATCCCATACCTGAGTTACAAGGGCATGCTATGATTCGTGAGGTACATGTTTATGGGCCAGCATTACCAATTGGCGAAGATAGCCAAGGAGAAGCACAACATATCGGTTTGGGGTCACAACTTATTATCAAAGCGAAAGAGCTGGCCCAACAGGCCAATTTTAAACAGATCGCGGTTATCAGCGCCATTGGCACACGTGAATATTACACCAAACATCAATTCGAATTAGGTATTGATGATTTATACATGATAGCCCCCCTTTAAAAGGAGTTCACCATGTCAACAGAAAGTGCTTCGCTCGTTATTTTAGTTATAGATGATGAGGCACGTGTTCGGGATGCGTTAATTGATATTCTGGATATGATGGATATGACCGCCATCACCGCCAGCACGGGATATGATGGTATCGCCATTTATGCGCAAGATTATCATCAAATCCATATTGTCTTGCTCGATATGCAACTGCCTGATATCAATGGCAGTGAGATTATTCCCCAACTCAAAGAGATTAATCCTGACGTTAAAATTATTATCTCTTCAGGACATGATCAATGGGATGTGAGCCATCAATTACCGAAAGATCCTAATATTTACTTTTTACAAAAGCCATATCGCATGTCAACTTTGTTTAACAAGCTAAATGAAGTTAATCAATAGTTAGGTGATATATAAGAGCAAAATTTTATGACAGATACGATTTATGTAGCCCTAGACATAGAAACAACGGGCTTTCAACCGGGGCGGGATAGTATCATTGAAATTGCCGCGATTGAATTCCAAGGAAATAAAGTTTTATCCGAATTTAGTACATTGGTGAACCCGCATCAAGATATTCCTGACTTTATTACTGATTTAACCGGCATCAGCGACAAAATGGTGACTGATGCGCCCGATATCTTTACGCTTCGTGATGAGTTACAAGCGTTACTGACCGATAAAATTGTGGTGGGACACAATATCGGTTTTGATATGAGTTTTTTGGCGCAAGAGTTTATCGGGGTCAATGTGCCCCGTTTAGATACCTTAACCTTAACCACAATTTTGTATCCGCAGATGGGACGGTATACGTTAGAGGCGGTGACGGCCGAGTTGGGCATACGCCCGTGGGATGAAGCGCAAACGCATCGGGCGTTGGCTGATACCCGTTTGACGATGAGTCTGTTTTTAGCTTTGCAAGAAAAGGGGCAGACGGTAGAGACCCATCTGCTCGAAGAGATTGTGGCCCAAGGAAAGTTGATCGATTGGCCGGAAAACCATTTCTTTGAAAACGCCTTAGCATATCGTACACGTCATGCTTTCACCAGCAAAAAAGGGAGTGCGAGTAGCAAATTATTTCAACCAACCGCACCCGAAGGAACCTTAGCGGCGCCGCAAGAAGAGACAGAGCCGATTGAAACGGATTTCATTGCGGGGATGCTCAGTCCCCAAGGAAACTTTGCACATTCATTTCCCGATTTTGAGCAACGGCCACAACAGGTAGAGATGGTGCGGGCGGTGGCCGAGGCGTTAAACAAGCGACAGAACTTATTGGTTGAGGCGGGTACAGGGACAGGCAAAAGTGTTGGCTATCTGTTGCCAGCCGCCTTTTGGGCCCAAACCAACAATCGGCGGGTAGTTGTCTCCACCAACACCATCAATTTGCAAGATCAGCTATTACACAAAGATATTCCCGCCCTACAAGAGATTGTGCCCTTTCCCTTACACGCGGCCATTCGCAAAGGACGCCGTAACTATTTATGCACCCGTTTATTTCGCCAAATGCGCCATAACGGGGTCCGCTCGGCCGACGAACTCGTCCTCCTCGCCCGCATCCTCCTCTGGCTCCCCACCACCGACAACGGCGATATCGCTGAGATCAGCTTGCGAACCACGGGTGAACAGATGGCTTGGGCACGAATGAATGGAGACAACGTCGTTTGCCGTTCCGATGATTGTGCTCAGGAGAACTGCCCCTTGCACGTGGCCAAGCGGCGCGCGGAATTGGCGCATATTGTCGTCGTCAATCACGCCTTGTTATTATCGGATGTGGCCAATGAGGGGCATATTTTGCCCGATTTCACCGATTTGATTGTTGATGAGGCGCATCATTTGGAAACGGCCGTTACTGACGGCCTCAGCTTCCGCGTTGATCAACGCTTCCTTGATGCCGTTCTGGATGAGATTATGCAGCCACGCAGTGGTATTGTGGCCCAGCTCCAAGGGCAAATCAAAGGGGTTCCGGCCCAATTCACGACTCTGATTAATGATTATGTTGATAAGTTGCGCCAATCGGCCGGCCGAGCGCAAGACCGCATCGAAGACCTGTTCGCCGCCCTAACCATTTTTATGAAGCAAGAGGTTCGTGGCGGAAGCAATAACTTTGCCCAACAGGTCCGTTTATTACCCAAAGCGCGCGAAACTGGCGCTTTTGCCGATGTCGAAAGTAGCTGGGAAAATGTGAACAATCTACTCAAGGAGCTGGCTAAAGGGTATGAAAAGTTGGCGGCTACCGTTGCCGACCTAAGCCATGTGACCGATTTGCCCGAAGGGGAGGCGTTACAGGCTGGTTTGCAAAGTTATGGGCGTGATTTAGAGAAAACACGGGCGCAGATGAATGATTTAATCACCACCTATGACGCCGAAATGATCCAATGGTTTGAACTTTATCGGGATAATGTCTCCCTACACTCGGCCCCGCTCCATATCGGTCCCCTCGTCGAAGCACATATCTTTGAGGGCAAGGAAAGCGTCATCTTAACCTCAGCCACCATTCGCACCCATGGCCAAGGGTCACGCAGCCAAGAACCCTCTTTCGCCTACATTCGTGACCGTTTACATGCCCATGCCGCCGACGAGCTAGCCGTTGGTTCTCCCTTTGATTATAAAAACAATACGTTGCTCTATCTATGCAGTGACATACCCGAGCCCAACCAACCTGGCTATGATCGTTATCTCGAAGATGCGATTGTTGATGTCGCCACTGCACTTGGTGGGCGAACGATGGTGCTATTTACCTCTTACAAACAGCTAGATAACACCCGCCAAGCGATTGAAGGCCGATTACGGCAAGAGAATATACAGCTTTTGGCCCAAGGGCGTAGTATGTCACGACAACAGTTGCAATTACAGTTCAAACGGCCGGAAACACGCGCCGTTTTATTAGGCACACGCTCATTTTGGGAAGGGGTTGATATTCCTGGTGACGCCTTACAAGCGGTACTGCTGACCAAAATCCCATTTGACGTCCCCTCCGATCCCATTTTTGCGGCCCGGTCGGAGACATTTGAGAACTCCTTTATGGAATATTCCGTTCCGGAAGCGATTTTGCGGTTCCGCCAAGGGTTTGGCCGTTTAATTCGGCGACGAGATGATGAAGGTGTAGTCGCTATTTTGGATAAACGGGTTTTATCGAAACGGTATGGCAATTTATTTTTGCAAGCATTACCTGAATGTACCATGCTCCGGCAACGGACAAGCCGGTTAGGGGAGTTGACGGTGCGCTGGTTAAATCGAGAGAAAAAGTAAGATATCGGGCTGTGGCCCTGTCCATACTATAGTGGCCCAAGCAGTTCTTCGCATAGTATGAGGGGCGGGATTTGAGCGAAACTGGTAAAATTATCAAATATAGCGTATCTTTTTAACCATATCGGGGTTATATTGATTGGTGGGAGCAACCTAAACTATTAAAAATAAGGAAAAGTTTTATGAAACGACGTGTTGTCATTACGGGGATGGGGAGTGTCAATCCATTAGGTAGTAGTGTGGCTGAGACATGGGAAAATGCGTGTAACGGCCGTTCCGGCATCGCCCCCATCACCCTCTTCGATGCCACTGAACTAAAAACACAAATCGGTGGTGAAGTCAAAGGATTTGATCCGGTCGCCCTTTTTGGCCGTCGCGACGCGCGGCGGATGGATCGTGTTAATCAACTGGCCGTCGCTGCCGCCAATGAAGCGATGGAACAGTCAGGCTTAACGATCAATGATGAAAATCGTTATCGGGTTGGGGTTGTGATCGGGAGCGGGGTTGGTGGGGTTGGCGCCTTGATTGAAAATGTAAACACCTTCAACGAAAAAGGGGCGCGTCGCGTCAGCCCCTTCTTTATCCCGATGATGTTACCCGACACCGCGCCAGGGCATATCGCCATCGTTCATAATTTGCGTGGCCCTAATATGTCGATAGCCACCGCCTGCGCCTCCAGCAATAATGCGATGGGCGAAGCGATGCGCATGATTCAACGGGGTGATGCTGATGCGATCTTAACTGGCGGGACCGAAACGGGTGTCGTTGCTGAATGTATAGCTGGGTTTAATGCGATGGGGGCGCTATCGACACGGAACGAGACCCCCACAACCGCCTCGCGCCCCTTTGATCTAAGCCGTGATGGCTTTGTACCTGGTGAGGGAGCGGCTATCCTTGTCTTCGAAGCGTTGGAGCATGCCCAAGCGCGTGGGGCCACGATTTACGGTGAAATTTTAGGCTATGGGACAAGCGCCGATGCCTATCATATGTCAGCCCCCTTAGAAAATGGTGAAGGGGCGATGCAGGCGATGCGTTTGGCCTTAAAAGATGCCGGTTTAGAGCCTGCTGATGTTGATTATATCAACGCTCACGGCACCAGTACACCACTGAATGATAGCAGTGAAACATTGGCGCTGAAAGGGGTCTTTGGTGATGCGATTCGTGATATACCGGTTAGCTCGACCAAATCGATGCATGGGCATCTATTAGGAGCGACAAGTGCGTTAGAAGCGGTTATCTGTTTCGAAGCGATGCGGGCCGGTATGGCGCCGCCTACGATCAACTATGAAACAGCTGATCCGGAGTGTGATTTAGATTATGTACCGAATAAAGCGCGACCAGCGGACATCAAGGTAGCGATGTCGAACGGGTTTGGGTTTGGGGGACATAATGCGGTCGTTGTTTTAGGTAAATATGCGTAAATAAAAAGAGCCAGCCTCGGCCGAGGCTGGCTCTTAAAAGCGGTTTGTTCGTTTATCAGTTAACGAATTCGCTTAATCTTCTTCTTCAGCGGGAGCGGTTGGTTTCACAAAGGTAGCAAAGATATCCCCAAAATCACGTTGATTGTAACGGTCATACGCATTTTGCAACCATTCAAACGCATATTGGTTAATACCTTGCACCTGTTCAAGGGCACTGCTCGTCATCGTGGCACGGCCGACACTGGCGATCGCTTTATCGATACTGGTATTCGCGTATTGCATCATTCGTTGGTTATCGCTTTGCAAGTGACCGATACGTAGTAACGCTTTGTACAGCTTTTTCAGTTCTAAAATTTGATTTTTGGCCACATCGATGGAGTAATGAGTGTCGCCAAATTGGAATTTGATTTCCACATCCATATCCATAGTCCCCGCTGTTTCCAGCAAAACATTACGAATATGATGTTGATAATAGTCAAACCGCTTTACCAAACGCTTTTTGCTCATGGCGGTGGTCCCATCAACATGAATCATAGCCAAGTTAGTAAAACAATACTCATCTGATTTTGATTTAATCACAAAAAAGATCTGTTCCCCTTCTTCGCTCATCACAAAATCATCCGCTTCTGTTTGACCATAATCAGCAGGGGAAATAATTTTACCAATATCACTTAAACCGAGGGCATCAGACGCTGCCTTTTTAAACATTAAAGATCAATCTCCTTTGTACACACATAATCCCCGCTTTGAGCAGGGTTATCCACAAAAATATATAGTTTTCCCCGAAAATCAGGGGGTTTTCCACATATTATATACAATTTTACGATTTAACTAAAATCAGAGGGCGTGACGGCAATAAGTTATCCACAGGTTATACAGGTAGTATTCATTACAATGAACAATCTACTAACAGCTTTCGATCTGTTTTCCACAGGTTATTGACAGGCACGCATTTTCGTTAATATTGATGACATTAAGTTATCCACAAAGTATGCACACGTTTTCCCAGCTATTAGCATAGATTTCCCCCAAAAAAGTTTGGTTTTCCCCGACCAATCCCCACATTATTCCCCAGTTTACCGGTAGTTATCCCCAGATTTTCACGACTTATCCCCACTGAGCGGTCGCTCATAATCCCAGCGGTCGGTGACAGGGGTGACCGGTTTGTAGTTGGGGCGCCAACGTGTCCATTTGATAATGGTTTGCATAGCCCGCCAGCCCCAACGAATAAAGCGACGTTGGCGAGCGAGATACGAGAAGCGGGCGAGGCGGGTGCGTAGCACAAGCTGTTTGAGAAGCGGATCCTGCAAAATACGTTGGCGATAATCACTGAAGGAGAATTCTTGCTGGGCAAAGGCGGTGGTCAGCGCTTGGGCGGCGACGGTGCCGTAGCCGAGGGCAAAAGAGATGCCTTCCCCCATAAAGGGGTCAACACCAGCGGCATCACCGACTAAGATAATACGTGGTTGGGCAAACACATTATCAGCATCAAACCAGCGGATAGGGTGCCCTTTGATTTTATGGTCAGCCAAATCATACTGCCGTTGATCAAGGGCATCGGCTAATACTTTTTTGAGTGATGCTTTGGGGCGGTCAGGTTGGGCGCGACTATCAAAGACCCCTCGATTCATTTTAGCTTCACCAGCGACATAACTGGGGAAATCCCAATAGTAGCCTTGCAAATTATCAGCCGTCATGGCGGAGAAATCGAAAATCGCTCTTTTTTCTTGAAAGAGCGGGTCCTGGCTATCATCGGCAGGGGTATCGACTTCAATGAGACGGGCGACATGAGATTCGCCGGGCCATTTCAATCGTTGGCGGACGAAGCTACGGGAACCATCGGCCACGACAACGGCTTGGGCGTGGTAGATGGCGGTATCGGTGGTGACGATGACATAATCAGGCGTAGGGGTGATATCAGTGACACCTTCGCCTTGGTGGACGGGAACGCCTTGTTTTTCAAGGATTTGAACAAGCCAATGGTCAAATTCAGCGCGGCGGACGATAGAAAAGACGGGATCACCATGAAACGTATAGCTTAAATCTTCAAAAACGAGTTGGGCTTCTTGGAGGGGGATATGGTTCGGTTCGAGTTCGAGGCCGAGGGCGGTGAGGATATTGAGGCCGAGGAAAGTAATGCCGCCGCCACACAATTTATCACGGGGGTGAACTGCTTTATCGAGGATAATCATACGCTGCGCCCAGTTAGGGTTATGGCGAACCAGATGCAACGCCGTTGACGAGCCAGATGGGCCTGAACCGATAATCAGTAAATCAATAGGGATAATGGCGTTCATGTTAATATCCTTGGTCGAGATCAACTTGGTTAGCGAGGGTTTTATTAGCCACGGCTGTATTGAGAAGTTGGGCGAGGTGCGTCCAGCGCGTATCTTCTTTTTCGTCGGTGGTGCCACCACGGTGCGGGCTCATGACGATATTGGGCAATGTTTCGAGCGGAACCGGTGCTGGCGGGGTTTTGGTTCGTTGTTGTGGCGATTGCGGGTAGTTGTACCAGACATCGAGGGCGGCGGCGCGCAGATGTCCATCGCGCAACACTTCGTATAGTGCGCGCGCATTAACTAATGGACCACGACCAACATTAACCAATACCGCTCCGGGTGGCAGGGCGGCTAGTTGGGGAGCATCAATAATATTTTCGGTAACGGCCGTTAACGGCAACGTAATTAACAAAACATCCGTCTGGGGCAAACGTGACTCCCAATCGTCCGCAGAAATGACTGAGACATGATGCGCATCCTGATATGGGGCCGTCAGCTGACGGCGGACGCCCCACAATTTCATACCAATCGCTTGGCATAGGGGAGCCAACGCCTGTCCGATAGCGCCATAACCCAAAATCATCCCTTGCTTACCAGATAGTAGCATCGAGGGCGGGGGTTGATAACGTGGGGTCCAATCATGTTGGCGGAGTGCTTGATCGAGCGGGACAATAAATTTAGCCGCCGCCAAAAGCAGGGCAAAGGTTAGTTCGGCGACCGGCTGGGCGTTGTAATGGAGATTGTGTAGTGAGAGATGAGGCCGTTGGCGAACGAGATCAAGCGTTTCGGGCGGGATGCCCGCCCAAGGAACGATGACGGCGTGCAAATTAGGGGCTTGGTCGAGCTCGGCCGGAGACGGGCGGCCTTGAACAAGAATATGGTAGTCGGCCGACGGTGGCCGATCCGGACCATACGTAATCGTGAAATTAGGAGCCAGCTCCTGTTCAAAAATAGCCCGCGCCGCCTCATCGGGCGGGCGGGCAATATGGACATGAATCATGTTAGGTTTTAGCACCCCAGAGACAGTCAGAAATTATTCACCTTGCCATTGAGCGGGACGTTTATTAATAAACGCATCCATCCCCTCTTTTTGGTCGGCGGTGGCGAACAACATATAGAATAAACGTCGTTCGTGAGCCAAGCCCGCTTGGAGGGGCATTTCAAAAGCGGCATTAATCGCTTCTTTGCCGAGGCGAAGAGCGACCGGGGCTCGGGCGGCGATTTCGGCGGCGAATTTAATCGTTTCTTCAAGAAAAATTTCAGCGGGGACGATACGGTTGACGAGTCCATGGTGGAGGGCTTCGTCGGCGGTGAGGAAACGGCCGTTCAACACAATCTCCATGGCCAGCGCTTTACCCACCGCACGTACCATCCGTTGCGTACCACCCGCTCCGGGGATGACGCCAATATTAATTTCAGGTTGACCAAAACGTGCCGACTCACTAGCGACGATCATGTCACAAGCCATCGCTAATTCACAACCACCACCCAAGGCAAAACCAGAGACAGCGGCCACAACCGGTTTACCGACACGCCGCAGGCGGTCCCAATAATCGATAAACGGATTATCAAGCATCGTTACGGGGGTGGCCGTGGCCATCTCTTTGATATCGGCACCAGCAGCAAAAGCACGTTCTTGACCAGCGATAATGATACAGCCGATATCATCATCTTGGTCAAACGTTTCGACAGCTTCCATTAATTCCGCCATCAGATCTCGGTTCAAGGCATTTAACGCTTGGGGGCGATTAATTTGGGCAACCCCAACCCGTCCCTCAGTACGAGTAACAATATAGTCGTAACTCATTAATCACGATTCCTTTAACAATTGGTAGTACCTGACACAGGGAAAAGCAGGAATGCGCATTCCCACTTTTCATGTCAAATAGCGAGCAACATTTTTTATTATTTAGGGCATTTCCGCTTGGATCATATCGAGCAAAGAGCGGCCGTCATCATTATCTAAGTGGGCGCGTAATTTTTCGACAAACTCGGCCAAACGGGGCAAACTTTCTTGCTTCCGTTTTTGCACCAAGTAAGCACGTGATTCAAACGGGTCAAAATGATCATCCAAGAACATAACCGTAGCCCCATGACGTAACAACTTTTGTTGTTGTTCATTCAGTTGCGCCATTGTGGAAGCTAACAAGAATGATGTCAGACTACGGCAACTTTCAGCCAACACCCAGCTTTCACCTTCACCATAAGGCCAAGGTGGGGATTCACCCACCGCTTTCGGTGGTGGGATAATCAAGTAGGTATCAGTTTCGTTGTAAGCCACAATCGTATTGAGCGAAGGATAGGTCAAATTAGGGACGATATTCAACGTCCGTTTGAGCGAATGGCCTTGGACTTTGGCTAAATATTCAATGAGGGCATCCTCTTTAAATATTTTTTTCAAATCTTCATCCGCTTTTGTCCATGGTTCTTCATGTTCAGCCCAAAAGAAGGCGGCGATACCGGTATCGGTATAAAAGTCACCCAATTGTGACAGCCAAGCAGGGTCGACCGTTTCGGGCAACGATTCGGTGGCGTCAAAAGTAGGCCATTTGGCGCGGACAACCGCTGTAAAGAGATCGGTTAAAGAGACACCAGCCGATAAGGCATCGTTAACCGTCTTGACAGCGGCATGGTCACGATGTTCAGTAACAAAGTGACGTGTTAATTTCGCATGTGGATGGACAGCGTGGCGCAAGATGTCTTGCGCTTTATCCGGCCAGTTGCTGGCCGCTAAAACAGCGCCCACCAAACGCACACGATTATCAATGGATACGGTAATGCTAGACACGATAATCACCCTCCCGCCGCGGCCAAAGCCGCCAGCATAGGATTAATAAAATAGAGATAGTTAACAAATAAAAGCGCTGCAAATCAGCAGCGGATGGTATTTGGGGCAAGAAAAGATGCCAGATGGTGAGCGATTGGAGGGCGTGGACAATAATCATGCCGATAATGCCACCCGTTCGCACCCGGATCAGGCCATAAAAGATACCCCAAACGATAAAAAAGCTTAAGCAGAGTAGCGTGGGCACAGCTTCAGTAAAGGTTACAAAGCCAGCCAGCCCAAACAAGATTCCACTACTAATGGTAGCGGGCAGTGGGCCGCGCCAATCAGCGACAGCTCGAAAGAACAAGCCAAAGGTCCATAGTTGGACACAAAAAGCTTCAAATAACAAAATGAAAATGAACATCCGGCCGAGGCCCTCATTATTGATACCGGTATTAGCGACAGGGCCGATGCGGACGAGGAGGAAGGCGACCCAGCTCATAACGGCGAAGCCGATGCTGGCGTAGAGGGGGCGGTGGCCGCGGAGGCCGAGGGCGGGCAAGCCGTACCAGCGCATGCCGATGAGCCAGCTGGTGAGGCCGAGGCCAGTAAGTAAAGGTGCTTGCGCCGTATTTGTGGCGTCAATAGAGGTACCAAAAAGTAAGATTGGTACTAAAACGGCAATTAGTACGGGCCAAATAAAGGCTAAAACCGTGCGAATAGCCGGAGTATAGGGTAAGGTTGATGATTTTTCTTTCTTCACCCTTTCATTTTAACACCGAAAGAGGATGATTGCACAGATTTAACCTATACCATTAAATACGCTAATAAAAACGGTGCATTTATAGGCTGTTTAAAAGAGCATTTTGTGGATAAGTATGGATAATCTGTGGAGAACCTACCATAAATGGGGATAAGTTGTCAATAGTTGGTGTAAAATTTGTTAAAAACCGTTGTACAAGACGTGGAAAAAAAGGGTAGTTGTCCACAACAAAAGTGGAAAAAGGGAAGAGTTTACATAATAATTCGTGCTTTTTGAATAGTTATTAACACCTTATTAAATGGCACGAACATTCGTTCCCCCCACATATACGGGATTAGATTCGTT
>DATHYN010000019.1:0-8785 GCA_035459145.1 Anaerolineae bacterium
CTACTTCCTCTTCGCCTTCGCCGAAGAATATGGCTGGCGCCGCTTCCTCCTCCCCCACCTCCTCACGACCTTCTCCCCCCTCGCCGCTAGCACCATTCTCGGCACAATCTGGGCGCTCTGGCACATCATCGACTATCTCCGCCTTCCCCTCCCTCTATGGACTGGCCTCTTCACCACAATGCTCCTCATCTCCATCGCCCAATCCATCATCTACACTTATCTCTTCCTCCACTCCCACAACCGTCTCTGGCCTATCGCCCTTGCCCATGCCGCCAGCAATACCGGCGCCGCTATCGTCACCCTCGACCCCTACAACCCTGAACTCGCTATTATCGATCTCTTTATCCGTGGACTAACAGCCGTTCTCTTCCTCCTCCTCGCCTATCTCTACACCAATTCCCTGCCCATCTCCGCTCAATCTGTTACAATTCAAAAGAACTAACCAATTTTGGGGTGGTTCATATTCATTTGCCAATCACTTTACAAAATCACAGCCCAATAAGGGCTGTCATACCTGCGTAGATGCTGTCCGCTTTTCTTATGTCAACCAACTCATCTACAGCCCCTTCAGGGCTGTCATCCTCGCGAAAGCGGGGATCCACTCCTAAAAACACCTCTATTTCGGCTTCGTTCTCCGCAAAGCTCGTTCTCATTTGTAAAGTCAATTTTGAACCATCCCCCAATTTTTACCTAAATAAAGGAAGGCTTCTATGTCCATAACTGGTATCCTCGGCGCAGTTTTTAGTCTAATCCTTATCTACTACGCCCTCAGTCTCATCATTAACGCCATCATGGCCGTTATCAAAGATATCCTCGACCTCCGCGCCAACGCCCTCAACGAAATCCTCATCGACCTCTTCCACCAAAGCATGACCCACGCCCACGACACCACCCTCTACCAACGTTTCATGCAACACGAACTCATCGTCAATCTCAAACCGGTCCGTTACTGGTTTCTCTCCCACCAACCCCGCGACCTCAAAATGCCCAAAATCAAATACGAAACCTTCGCTCTCGCCCTCTTCGATACCCTCGACTCCAAAGAACTTTTAGCTCAAAATCTCATCAACCCTCTCCTCGAAAAAGCAGACGCTGAAACCCAAGGTCTCCTCCAAAGCCTCCTCCAACCTTTTGAGACCGATGAACAGTTTCTCGACAAAGCCCAACAAGTCCTCGCCAAAATCCCTGACCACCACACCAAAACCCAACTCAATAAACTCGTCACCTTCCTCCAACTCCCCCCTGAAGACCAACTTCACCGTGTCCAAATGGTCGTCAACACCCTCCCCAAGGGCAAAACCAAGAACACGTTACAAGCCCTCCTCAAAGTCGGTTACGATGATGTCGATAGCGCTCACCGCCGCCTCCAAATCTGGTTCAATGACAGCATGGCCCGTGTGAGCTCTCTCTTCGCTCAACGCGCCAACGCCTATGTCATTATCATCTCTTTCCTCATCACCCTCTTCATCGGTACCGATACCATCCTCATCGTCCGCTCCCTTTGGGAACAACCAGCCCGTAACCAAGTTGTCAACGAACAACTTATGCCCATCGTCGAAACATTTGGCAATCAGATGATTCAAGAAAATGCCGACAACCTCACCTCCGACCAACTCGTCCAAGAAATCAGCCAACAACTCAATAACATCACCCTCATCATCGACCAACTACAAAATATCGATGATATTCCCGTTACTTGGAACATACTCCACCCACTCCCCTTCCTCGTCCGAGCCAACTGGCCTCCCAATTGGCTCGGCTGGGACGGCATCCTCGCTAAAATTATCGGCCTCATTTTCACCGCCGTCGCTATCTCCCGTGGCTCTTCCTTCTGGTATGATATAATTAAATATCTCAACCCTAACAACTACCGAACTAGCAAATAACTATGTCCGACCTCTCCCCCCAACCCAACATCACCATTACCCCTCGTTATCGCCACCCGCCATGGCTCCTTCTCCTTCTCTTAATCCCCGCCATCATCTTTCCCCACCGCTTATGGCTCACCCTCATGGTGAGCCTCGGCCTCATCTACCTCATCGCCCGCCGCTGGGCCCACACCCTCGGTCACAACCTCCACGCCCAACGCCACCTCCACCACGACTGGCTCGCCGTCGGCGACCAACTCACCGAACAATTTACCCTCCACAACCCCACCCTCTTCCCCGCCCTCTGGCTCCAAATTAACGACCATAGCAACATCCCCAACTACCGCCTCCAAGTCGTTCACAGCCTCTCCCCCCGCGGCCAATACCGCTGGCGCCAACAAGCTATCTGTCAACAACGTGGCCATTTCCACCTCGGCCCTTGGACTCTCCACACCAGTGACCCCTTCGGCCTCTTCCACGTCGCCATCCACTACCCCCAACAACATGACATCATCATCCATCCCCCCATCCACCGCGCCCTCCCCCTCCCTCTCCCCGCCGGTCAACACCAAGGCCGCGCCAACCGCGCCCGCCCTAACTGGCACGCCAATAACCAAACCTCCGCCACCCGCCCCTACCAACCTGGTGACCCCCGCCGTTGGATCCATTGGCCCACCTCCGCCCGCCACAACAGCCTCCACGTCCGCCAATTCGATGCCAATAGTGATGGCGATATCTGGCTCCTCCTCGACCTAGACCACAACAGCCACCTCAATCCCGGCCCCGATGGCACCGAAGAGCATATGGTTATCCTCGCCGCCGCCCTCACCGCCCGCGCCTTACGCCAACAACGCCCCATCGGCCTCGCCCTCTACCAAGACGATGCCCCCTCTCGCCTCCCCCCACAACTCGGCCAAGGCCAACTCTGGCGCGCCCTCCGCGCCCTCGCCCTCCTTCGCGCTAACTCTCCCTACCCTCTCGACCAAACCCTCACCGATTTCGCCCGCTATCCCCAACGCGGCGCTTCTATCCTCATCATCACCCCCAACCTCACCCCCGCTTGGCTCCCCGCCCTCACCGAACTCCAACGCCACGGCCTCCCCGCCTCTCTCGTCCTCCTCGACCGTTACACCTTCGGCGATACCACCCTCCCCCCCCACCATGCCGCCCAATTCCAAAACCAACTCCACCACCTCGGCCTCACCACCCACCTCAGCGCCCACGGCCAAACCGGCGTCCCCCCCGAACAACACCAATCTGCTAATAAAAAATATCGCTCAACACACCATCACACCTACCAACCACAACCCACTTTCTCATGATCTCTAAAATACTCACTGCTCTCCTCAATCAATTTCGCCCCCGTGACGGCTGGTTCCCTTTCCTTCTCGGCCTCATCCTCACCATCTGCCTCGCCACCGCCATCGAAGCCGCCGCCTGGGTGCCCCCGTCCCAATATAGCCGCTACTTTCTCCCCGCCGCTTATCTCTACGGCACCATCCTCGCCCATTCCCAATTCTCACGACGTCAAGCGCGCCAAATCGCCGCCCTCTACACCCCCTTTGCCCTCCTTATCCCGCTCGCCAACCTTATCCCCCCACTAACCACTCTGCTTAATCCCTCGGCCACTGCCGCTTATTGGCGACTTAACCTCACCCTGCTGTGGACATACCTGCGCGATTGGTTTTTGCTTGTCATCCAAGGACAACAAACGGAGGAAACGGCCGTTCTCGCCCTCCTCATCCTCGCCCTCAGCTGGCTCTTCGCCCTCTCCCTCAGCTGGCACATCACCCGCTCTCACCACCCCCACCGACCACTCCTCTTCGGCCTCGGCCTCATCAGCCTCAACGCCTACTTCTCCACCATCCCCTTCTTTTACATCGCTCTCTACCTCGGCACTACCGCCATCCTCATCCCCCTCCTCCATCACCTCGGCCAACGCCACCAATGGCAACAACAAAATATCGACTACTCCGACCAACTCATCTTCGACCTCCTCGCCTATACCAGCATCCTCGCCCTCCTCCTCTTCACCCTCACCAGCACCCTTCCCGCTATCCCCGATACCCCCCTCGCTCAAGCCGTCACCGACCACCCCCTAACCAATCGTATCGAACAAACTTGGGAACGACTTTTTGGCGAACGCATCCGTACCCTTACCGGTCAAACTGTCCGTCGCCGTGGCACCATGCCCCGTAACTTCCTCCTCGGCAACGCTCCCGAACTAAGCACCACCGTCGTCATGACCGCCACCATCAACCCACCACCACCCGTCCAAGCCCGCTACTGGCGCGCCCTCAGCTATGACATCTACACCATCGAAGGCTGGAGCCTCAGCCCCGAGCAAAAAGAAATCTTACCCGCCAACGATACGCTCGACCTCCCCGCCCCCGGCCGCGCCCAAGTTAGTCAACAAACAGTCAACTGGCTTTTCGATGAACGTATCTCCCGCTACATGCTCGGCACCCCCATCCGTTTCGACCAAGAGGCCACTCTATTCTGGCTCGATGACTCTCAACTGATGCGTGTCCACGGCAAAAGCTTTAACTACACCATCACCAGCTACATCACCACCCCCTCCCGTGACGACCTCCGCCAAGCCGCCCTCCAACCCATCCCCGAACCCATCCTCACCCGCTATACAAATCTCCCCTCCGCCATCTCCTCCCGCGTCTATGCCGAAGCCCAACGCGTCGCCGGCCATCTCGACAACCCCTACGACCAAGCCCGCGCCCTCGAAAACTACCTCCGCCAATTCCCCTATGACCTCGATGTCCCCCTCCCCCCCGATGAGGCCGACCCCGTTGACTACTTCCTCTTCGACCTCCAACGCGGCTACTGTGACTACTACGCTTCAGCCATGGTCGTCATGGCCCGCGCCCTTGGTATCCCCGCCCGCTTCTCCATCGGCTACCTCTCCTCCCAACCCGGCGCGGCCAACCAAACCATCTACCAAATCGACGGCCACGCTTGGCCCGAAATATACTTCCCCGCCTACGGCTGGATACCTTTTGAACCCACCGCCGCCTTTTCCCCCCTCACCTGGCAGCTTGAGCAACCCTTCGTCGTCCCCTCTCCCATCGGCCGCCCCGAACCCGCCTTCCCCGAAGAAACCTTCGAGACACCACCCATCCCCACCTCCGATACCACCACCACCTTCACCCTCCCTTCCTTCCGTTGGCTACTCGCCCTCCCCGCCCTACTCCTAACAGCTTTACTCTGGGCTCTCTGGCAACGCCGCCCCACAGCCCAACCAACTACCAAACTCGATACACTCTACCACCAACTCCATCACTACGCCCACAAAACCGGCCTTCCCCCAGCCCCCCACCTCACGCCTCATGAATTTAGCCAACAGCTCAATGATCATTTAACTACCCAACACCAACAAACCCCCTTCCCCTTCCCCCTCGGCCCCCTCCAACAACTCATCACCCACATCAGCCAACGCTTCGCCCACTGGCGCTACCAACCACCCACACCACCACCCACCACCAAACTCACCCAACAATGGGACCAATACCAGCCCCCCCTCCGCCGCCACACCTGGCGCCAACGCCTCCGCCAACTCTTCCGCCGCCAACCCTAAAGCTATCACCACCCAATTAGGACTGCCCTCCCTACTCCACCACAATTTACCACCAAACCTTACAACGAAGCTACCCCTTACCCCAAAACAGATCAAAAAATCTGTCAAATCCCCCACATCCGCGTTAAAACCTCCCAAATCTACTCAAACCACCCCCTACCTCAAGCGCAAAACCCCAACCCTCTTCACCACTCAAAAAAAATCACAAAAATCCGCGCCCCATCCTTCTAACCTAATCACTCCCCCCCCAATCTCCTACCAAACTAAGGCGCTGTCGACAACCGCCCCGTAATAATCCCCGTCCGCGCCGTTTTCACTGCCGAATCACAAATATCCATTACCTGATCTTCAAATTCATGGTACGGCGTTAACCCTACCCCTTCATTCTTCAATGTCGATAACCGAATACCACTCTCTAATTCACCCGCCGCAAACGCATCAACTGCATCACCAGTCGCCACATCCACTTTCTTCGACGCACTCGTCAACAATGACGACCCCACTTCTGGAAATGTCAAATATTGATCGACATCAACCCCAATTGCCATCGCCCCCTGCTCATGCGCCGCTAACAGCGTCCCATTACCAGCCAAACCAGCCGCGGCAAACAAAACATCAGCCCCTTCATCTAACATCGCTTCCCCTTCTAACTTACCCCGTGTTGTGTCTTCAAACGTATCTAAATAAGTACTCAACACTGTCACATTTTCATTATAATGGCGTGCCCCAGCCGTATACCCATCCACAAAACGAACCACCGGCGGAATCGCCATACCGCCCACCACCCCAATTACATCCGTTTCGCTCATACAGGCCGCCAATGCCCCCGCTAAAAAGCCAACTTCATCTTCAGCAAACATCAAACTCGTTACATTCGTTAACCCACCCTCTTCCGTATAACAACTATCGACATTCTCATCACAACCATATCCCGACCCATAATCTAAATCAACGATAGCAAAATGTACATCTGGATACTCTCGCGCCGCCTCGGCCGTCGCATCCCCCATCAAAAAGCTCACCGTAATAATCAAATCACAACCATCTTCCACAAAATTATCAATCATCCTCTTATACTGATTATCCCCCGGCGTGATAACATGCTGAAAAGCCAACCCATTTCGCTCCGCTGCCTCCCTCGCCCCCTTCAATGAAAACTCATTGAACCCTTTATCCGTCTCCCCTTCCCTATCCAACACCACACACACGCGCTCCGGCCCCGCCTGCCCGCCACACGCACTCAACAAAAAAAGAGGTAAAACCAAACTGACAACAATGTGATACCAATACTTTCGCATACCTTTTCTCCAATTTATAGCCAACTAACTTCAATAAGTGGCTAAAGTATATCAATTTTCTATCAAATGTCGTAAAAATGGCTTAAACAACGTTGAGTAAGTAAGCACAAATGAAAAAAGGGCCAACTACGGGCAATGACGACTAAAAGTTGCACCAAATTCTGTTAATTTTTTTACACTAGTCCCATTCTCCTAAATTACACCCTCTTTGTGAGCTAGTTCATAGTGCTCGCCTTTCATTATCTGTATTATATAGGTAACAGTTCAAAAAAAGATTGTTTAACCAATAAGATTTTATATTTTTAGATTAACAACTTTAACCTATTAAACTAAATAACCTATTTTTCTTTTATCTATTTTTATTCCTAGTAAGGAGCGCATCATCATGATTACTGCCATGTTTTTATCCCACTTAATTGGCGACTATATTTTACAAACCGATGCGATCGCGCTATGGAAAAGCCGTGAAATGCGTGGCGTTCTGGTGCATGGTCTCATCGTTTTATTCACCACTTGGATCTTTATGCTTCCGTTTGATGGCAGCTGGTGGCTCGGCCTCATCATCATCGGCGGTGGCCACATCTTTATCGACGTGGCTAACTTCTGGTTAGTCCAAAACACCGAATTCTTCCGTGATAAGGTCTCCCCCTTAAATCGGTTCATCATCGACCAAATCGCCCATATCAGCCTCATCTTGCTCGCCCTCGGCCTCGGTGGCTACTTACATACCCCTACCACCGCCGCGTGGCTCGAACGCATCGCCGCCAACGACCGCTTCTGGCTCTATGCCCTCGGCTACGCCTTCATCACCATGCCCGCTTGGGTCCTGCTCAAGTTTAGCATCAGTGGCTTGGTCCATGGCCGTGGCCCTAACTTCACCGAAGGTGCCAACAAATATGTCAGTATCTTAGAGCGCTTACTTATCACCACTTTCGTCGCCATGGGCCAAATCGTCCTCGTCCCCCTCGTCGCCGCCCCCCGCCTCTTGGTTGAAGGGCCTAAAATCAAAGAAAGCCAACAATTCGCCTACTATCTCGCCGAACTGTTCGCCAGTGTCATTCTCGCCATCATCGTCGGCCTCATCCTTAGCCAAATCTAATCATTAACGGGCCGTGGCGGTCTCCACCCGCCGCCATGGCTCCGCTAACTATTATAACTGCACACCCAATAAACTGAATTTCTGAACTTGCACAGGAGCAAAAACATGATGACCACCATTTACCCGCCCAAATCTACATCCAATAAAAATACACCCTACCATCGTAATGGCCGTCCCCGCCCCACCGCCCACAACCCGAGCCTCCACTTCTTCCGCCAAAGCGACCTCTTAATCAATATCGATGACAGCGACCTCGATTGTATCGCCTCTGAATTCAAACAGTTCGATTACACCGCCCGCGATGTCATCTTCGCCCAAGGCGACCCCGGCGATAAACTATACCTCATCAAAACCGGTCAAGTGCGTATCTTCATCAACGGTCTCGATGGCTCCGAAACCTCCGTCATCTTATTTGGTCGCCCCGGCCAAATCTTTGGCGAACTAGCCATCATCGATGGCTTGCCCCGCTCGGCCAGCGCCATCGCCATGACCGATACCACCGTCTACACCCTCAGCAGCGCCCGCTTCCGTGACCTCACCCGCCAATACCCCCAACTCGCCTTCAACTTCATGCAAATCCTCAGCGCCAAGGTCCGCTACAATACCCGCCAAGTCGATAGCCTCGCTTCCCTCGATGTCCCCCGTCGCTTCGCCCGTAAACTGCTCGAACTCGGCCAAAATTACGGCACCGTCGTCGATGATGGCGTCCGCATCAATACCAAACTGACCCAAAGCCATCTCGCTAGCCTCGTCATGACCACCCGCGAAAGCATCAACAAAGTCCTCCGCACCTTCCGTAAAAACGGTTGGGTCAAATTAGACGGTCACCATATCATCATCTTAGACGTCCCCGCCCTGCGTCAACAAGCCGCAACCGTCTAAGACCATTTATCATTTTCCCCCCAAGAGAAAGGCGAGGCCCATCACCAGC
>DATHYN010000020.1:0-17082 GCA_035459145.1 Anaerolineae bacterium
TCTGCTCCGAATTCCCATACCCCCAATACAAAACAGCCAACGAATACCCCACCAACCGCCCCCACGGCCCCAACCGATACGCGATTTCCCCCAACGACAACGCCAAAATCCACAAAACCACTCCCATCAAAAGCCAATCAACCACCACCGCCCCCACTCGCCGCCAAAAACCAGCAATCGATACCGTCTCTAATAGGACTTCTTGTTCACCATCTTCACCATCTCCTCCATCAACTTTATCCACAACCACCTGCTCAACCATCTCTTCCCCCTCAACGCCCTCTAAATCATCCATACTGGCAACCATTATTCACCTCCATATAAAACTATTATCATAAATCCCCCCCACCCACTAACTCTCATCCCCCCCCATCATGCTCCGCCACCAACTGACGCACATAATCCTCAAACACCATCCCCCGCACCATCGCCGACCGTACCGATTCCTCCAAAGCCAAATGCAACTCATTCGCCACCTGACCAAACGCTATCGGCTCGGCCAACACAAACGCCGCCGTCTGATCCCCCGTATACACCGGTATCCACCGCTCCACCCGCCCCCTCTCCGCCAATACATGGTTCAATAACTCATATACCGACAAAATATCATACCAATCTCCTAAATAGGTTGGCACCAACCGATACCCCCGCTCATCACATACAAATGTCACCTCAATCACTTCCCCCTCACCCGTAACTGTCTGCACAATCCCTTCCAAAGGCAACACCTCACCCGCCACCTCAACAAACTGCGCCAATAACTTATCATAATCCGGCGTCACCATCCCCGACTCCGCATCAAACCACACCAACCTAGCCCCCAATGCCAACAACCCCAACATGCCCGCTACCCGCTCCTCCTCCCATCGCTTCTCTAACACTGCCAACTCCCCTTCATCAATCTCTCCGATAATACCTGCCGTGGCCAACTTAGCCGCCGCTTGCCGCGGCGTAATCCCCTGCAACAACCAATACAAATTCATCCGTGTACTCGGACTCAACTCCTCCCCCAACAGTTTATAAACCGTCAACAAATCCCCACCAATCTTCATCAACGTCTGCACAATCGAATCCTGCACCCCTTTACGTCCCTCACTCCCTAACACGGCCAACAATGCCGCCCGCACATCATCACGCTCGGCCACCATCCCCATCCCCCCCACCGCCGCCACCGCCGCCCGCCGCAAATCCTCATCCGCCAACGACGTCAACACCACCGGCAACCACCGCTCCCCATCCCGCATCGCCAACTGCCGCAACACCTCCCCCCGTCGCATATCCGTCACCGGTGCCGACCACACATACGCCAATAACGACACAATATCCCCATACCCCACATCAGCTAAACAACGCAATGCGGTCATCAAACTATTAGCAATCTCTACCCCTTCCCACTTCGTTTCCCCCCGATGATGCCCGTAACGTCGTACATACAACGCCGCCACCTCCCCCACCTCGGCCCGCACCTCCTCCCGCACCGCTCGCCGCCCATATACACTCACCTTCGTCATCAAACTATGCCGATCACCCCAACTCAATCCCTCCTCCAACACCATCTCCCGCGCCGCCACCAAACCAATCAACTTATTCCCCTCCAAAGCAAACCAATGCATCACCTGCAATCTCACCCGCACGTCTCGATGCTGTAAAAATGGTGCCACCACATCCGCCACCTCATCAACCTTCAAATTCAAAACCCCACACAACCCCCTCCATACCATCCCCTCTTTCATCTCCCCCCACTCCATTTGCTCCTTACCCATCAACCACGGCCTCAAAATCGCCAAAACATCAGCCTGCGCCAGCGGCACCACCACTTCCCCCCGATGCATCCCCTCCTGCAACGGCATAAACGCCAATTTTTGCACCGCTTTCTTCTGTAACGCCTCATCCCCTTCCCGCAAACAGCGTAGAAACGGCTCATTCCCCGCCTCATCCCCCAAATAAAGCAACATCACCGCCACCTGTAACAGTCGCCAACTCACCTCTCCCCCCACCAACGGTCGTAATTCAACCGCCAACGCCTCCCCCATCGGCTGATAAACCGCTAAAAAATCAATCCAATCTACCACCACCCGCTCAATCTCGGCCACCACCCGCGCCACACTCCACCCCGCCGCCTCGGCCCGCCGCCGCGCCTCATCACTTCCAAATTCACTCATCACAACCTCCCAAAACGATTAAAGCACACTCACATACCCTCCATTGTACCACCCTTCCCAACAAAAAAGGTGGCTAACTCTCTCGAATTAACCACCTTCTCTTGACTAGCTTGCCAACAGCCATATCAATGGCCGCATCAAAACTACTTCTTCTTCAAATTAATCTTAATCTGCAAATCATCTAACTGATGCTCTGCCACCACTGAGGGGGCGTCAGCCATCAAATCAGCCGCTTGCTGCGTCTTGGGGAAAGCCATTACTTCACGAATATTCGCTTCACCCGCCATCAACGCGACCAAACGATCAATCCCTGGCGCAATCCCACCATGTGGCGGAGCCCCATACTCGAACGCTTCCAACATATGACCAAACTGCTCTTTCGCTTCTTCAATGGAGAAACCGATGAGTTCCATAATTTTGCGTTGTAACGGCCGTTCATGAATCCGTATACTACCCCCAGCTACCTCATGACCATTACACACCAAATCATACTGCTCACTCAAAACCGCCCCCGGATCCGTATCCAACATCGGAATATGCTCCCGCTTCGGTGCCGTGAACATATGATGGCTTGGTGCCCAATGCCCATCTTCTAATTTGTCTTCCTCAAACAAAGGGAAATCAACCACCCAGCAAAAAGCCAATTCGCTCTTATCCGTATAACCTAAACGACCCGCCATCTCTTGCCGCATCGTATCCAAAACAGCCGCCACCACCAAACGCGTATCACTCGAAATCAAAATCAAGTCGCCCGGCTTCGCTTCCATCCGCTCCGTAATCGCTACCAACTGCTCCGTCGTAAAGAACTTCACAATCGGCCCCCGAATCTCTTCCGTATCCGGATGAATCGCCATCCAAGCCAACCCTTTCGCCCCAGCCCCTTTAGCAATATCTTCCAATTCCGACATCTGTTTCCGACTATAATTGCCGCAACCCGGCGCACAAATCGCCTTCACGGGATTCCCATTGGCCACATTTTCAGCAAACACACGGAAAGCACTGTCCGCTACCAAATCAGACAAATCCGTCAACTCCATCCCATAACGCAAATCCGGTCGATCACACCCAAACCGATCCATCGCTTCATGATACGACAACCGCGGAAAATCACGCCACGCCAAGGGGACAATACTCGCATGCTCCACCATCCCCCGCACCAACTCTTCAATCAAATCCAACACATCATCCCGTTCCATGAAACTAATTTCCATGTCCAACTGGGTGAACTCTGGCTGACGGTCTGCCCGTTGGTCCTCATCACGGAAACAACGCGCAATTTGGAAATAACGCTCATACCCCGCCACCATCAACAACTGCTTCAACTGTTGTGGACTTTGTGGTAACGCATAAAATTTCCCCGGATGAACCCGACTCGGCACCAAATAATCCCGCGCCCCTTCCGGCGTGCTCTTGAACAAAATCGGCGTCTCCACCTCAATAAAATCACGCTCATCTAAAAAGTCACGAATAAACTTAATCGCTTTATGCCGAATCACTAAATTACGTTGCATCCGCTCCCGACGCAAATCAAGATACCGATACTTCAACCGCAACCCCTCTTCCACAGGCGCATCACGATCAATCGGGAACGGTGGCGTCTTCGCCGGATTCAAAATCACGACCTCATCCGCCAATACCTCAATATCCCCGGTGTCCATATCGCTATTCTCTTGTCCTTCTGGACGCCGGGCCACTTCCCCCCGAATTTGCAACACAAACTCCGGCCGGATCTTTTCCCCCAAATCAAACGCCTCTTGCGACCGACCCGCATTAATCGCCACCTGCGTTTTCCCGTTCCGATCACGCAAATCGACAAAAATAATCCCGCCCATATCCCGCCGTTTATTGACCCAACCAGCTAATGTCACCGTTTGGCCCACATGCTCCGCTCGCAATTCACCACAATTATGCGTCTTTAACATCTTCCCTTCCTTAAAATAGTAGCCAGAAAATCTTAAATCAAAAATATCAAACACTCAATCATAAATTATTTTTATATGATCAAATCAATCTAGCGTAAATTTTCACAAACAAAACTAAATTATATCATGCCCTCTTTTTTCAAGCGAATTATCGCTCACCCATTATTTTCATCATAGGCCTGCTCATGGCGCTATTTGGGGCCCTTATCTTAACCACCTACATCGTCGATCCCGACCAACTCCTAGATTTAGGCAATTTAGGCGTACAACTGCTAATAATCAGTCCCGTATTAATACTTGGCGGCCTAATGGGCATCATCAAACAACTCGTTAAATGGTCAAAAACCAAAGATTTTGACGATCACTATCACTAATAGCATCAGTACGCCCCCCTACAACGATTAAAAGTCAAATGTCAAAAATAAATGATGTAATTCAATCGGAGATCTCCCATCCCGTTTATGTTTTGATTGATACATATGATCAAATTGGCTAACAGGAGATTTCTTTGCTTTCAAATGGTTAGACTTATCCAATTTTGGGTTTTTTCGCAACCGCCCCATACTTTGGTTTATATCTCTAACAATATTTGTAACATTTCCAGCCAAAACATAACCTAAAACGCCAGCATCTGCTACATCAGCTGCATATTCATTACGAATAAAACGATAAATAGCCTCATTAACATATTCTGAATTTAATGGGCTATACTTTTGATCTATTGTCTTATCGCCAACAAGTTTCGCTTCCCAAACAAAATGAATTCTATCATAACGATTTTGTTCTCCCCATTTCGGATACATCATTAAATCAATTTCTTTGGCTTCTTTCGTATCTTGTTCACCTGAATACATACGATCTGTGTAGCTTTTTTGATGACTACGCGCTGTAATAGGATACCCTTTATCATATGCTAAATCGTTAATATACCTCCTCAAATTAATAGTAAAATTATCTTCTCTGTTTATGCTGATATCATCATTTTGCTTCCAAAGTTTATAAGCCTCAATAGTTAATTCAATGATCAGTTTTACAAATTCATCCCAAGACAAACCAACTTGAGCAAAATCTGGACTAACTGAAAGACGCTTTTTATTCCCCAAAAAACCCATAGGTATTACCCTAATTCCATAGCTGCATTCGTTATTTCCGCCAAAAATTCATCCGCATCAGCACGTGCCTGCGACTGCGTCCAAAATCTTTGCTCACTCGGCCGCACCAACGATACTTCATTTCCGTCATAAACTCGGACATGTTGCCGCATATACATTGATGGGATTTTTTGAGCCATCAAAAGTTCATCCAATTCTCGCAATTTATGCTTCATAGCACTAGATTGAGTAATGATTTCAATATCATCCACATCATTGGCGTCAATCAGTTCAAAACTCATTACACTCAATGGTGCCCCATTTTGATATATTCTTGCTCGTAAACGTTTACCTTTAAACTGCAACAGTGATGATGTTGTCTTCAAAAATACGTTAGCATATTCCTTCAACATCTGCTCATTAGGTGCCTGAATAGCTATAGTTCCATTAGGTCGACGCTTTTTTTGTGCCGACCATTCAAAAAAAGTAATACCAAACATCAACATATCTTCTATTAACTGTTTCTCGACAGGATGAATCTCACAGATTTCATAAACGAGTTGGTTAATTAAAGCAATATATTTCTCTTTTTCATTGCTAATAACATCTGATAACGTATTTTCATTAGAAATCCATTCTAGTTTATCAAAATAATCAAGCAATTTTTGGAACCGCACATCTTCTTCTTGAGGCATCGGAAAAGGCATATTCATATATTCACTTTTCAATATTTCGTTTCTCTCAACTCCCCACCGTGTTGAGGTTAAAAATTGATAGTATCGTGTTAGCGGTGAATTAATCAAGCAAACAATCCACTTTAAAAGCTTGTTATCTTGACCTGTTATACTAAAAATGCTTTTGGTAAATGCAACATCATTTCGACTGAAAGCTGCTATACATTTTGTTTCATAAACTAAAGCTAATGGACCCGTAAACACTTCTTGTTTACGGGGTCTTTCAAACATATTACCTTTCACTGTTTCACTGGTCTTTACCCAATATCGAGTAAAAGCTGTAGTCTTAATATAAGACATCCCCTCTAACCAATCAGCCTTCTTGGTTCTTTTGGAATCTGAAAAACCTTCTGCTATAGTCCACCCTAATAAACGTTGATGCTCTTCTAATGTCTGGTTAATCATTAATCTTTCAATAAAAGCTGCATCACGTGGCGTTCCCCACTGAGCAATCTTCCACAAAAAGGGGAATTCTAACAAACGTTGGCGATCTAGAAACTTTATATCATTACTATCAATAATTATGGCTTTAAGATGTTGCGACAACGGTGATGGCTTAGGTGTAGCATAAACTATATTTTGTCTAAAATCAGGTTGGTTAGGTGTATAAAAAATAGCGGCAGATGGACTTACAGATTTTGAAAAACCCATTTCCCAACGTACCACAGAAAAATTAACCACAGCTCGAATATGATATCTAGAAAAAAAATATTCCCTAAATTTTTTATGCGGTTTGCTAGTAACTAAAATACTACTTTTAACTGGCGCAAGTAATGCCATCTCTCCAATTTCATGACAAAACTTAGGCACACGCAACATAAAAGCTGGTGCTGCTTGTTTACTACCTACTGTATAATGATTTTCTTTCAACCACACTTTCCCCATATCAGTCAAGGTGTTTTGTCCCCACGGCAAATTCCCCACAATCCTCTCAAATTTCATTTCCTTGAATCGTTCATCAACATCTTCATCAAAAAAGTCTTTAGCGATCAAATTACTTTCCCATAAAGAAGGGAATCGAAAGGATCCTTCACGTACCTGCTGATTACTCAAATGGTTTAAAATCTCTAAATAAAGGCTAAAAATAGCAATTCGCACAGCCTCTTCATTTTTATCAACACCATAAATATTTCTACGAAGGATATCAATCAAATCCTGTGTTTGTGGTTGACATCTATATTGTTGTTTCCAAGCCTGAACTAAACGACGATAAGCTCCCACCAAAAATATTCCTGACCCACATGCTGGATCTAATGTGGTCATATCAGGATGAATGCGCTCCTGTCCCATTGTTTCTTCTAATATAAAATCAACTAAGGTCAAAGGTGTGTAGTAAGCCCCATCAGATTTCTTCTCTTCTTCCCCTATAAAGGTATCATAAATCTGACTAATCAACTCTATCGGAATATATTCAAAGTTATATGGCCAAAAACTCAATTGGCCAGTTTTCAAGTCTGTGCCCTTTAAAAATGATAGTATAGTCTCTAAATGGGTATTAGTAACTTCACTTTCATCCTTATTAACAGGAAATAAATCCCCATTAAATCTTTGGCTTAATTGTTCAAATAGCTGATAAGTTGTTTCACGCCCTTGTTGCAAAATCTCACGGTAATTTTCAACTCCTTGGCCAACAAGTTCCTGAATCCACTCTCGATCCAATATACCTCGATCTTCGAGATAGCAAATAAAAATCGACCGACCTAATAACATATACGAAATGTGGTTAGACAACCCTTTTCCCGTCAAAACTTGATGGGCTTGTCTCATACCTTTAACTAACTGAAGATCAGCCCGTGACTCATAATTTATCTGTTGTGCCTCAGTTTGATTCCAAAACACACCTGTTTCCAAATACATACGATGATAATGAGCATTATCAATTAAATCTTGTTTTATTTTTGTTTGTACAGTTAATCGATCGGTTAATGCTGTTAAATGTTGTAATAGTTTAGGTTCTTCATCATCTGTTGGTAGATCATATCCACTATAAATGCGTATTTCATGTGGTAGTGTCACAAAAAGCAATGGTGCTTTACTTTGGCTCCATACATTCCGATGCAATTGGCGGATAACATCCAAATTCAAGTCTGTAAAACGACTAAAATAAATAAGTGGCTGGTGTTCAAGAAATAATGCTGCATGAATATCTGGAATAGGGCGTCCTGTTAACCATGGAATATCACCACTTCCATATAAATTAGGGGTGTCACTATAACCTAATTCTTCAAATAAAATTTGTTCTATTTCATTAACTTGCACTTGTCAACTCCCACTTCTAAATCACCATAACTTCACATAAATCTTAGAATAGTGTAACATATTTTCTTTTGAAATCAAAAGTTTTTAGTACAATTGTTCGTTGTTCTAAACATGCTTATTTAGTCATATATTCCTGCCATGCCACCCCTTTCTCTCCGAATCTTACAATTTCCATAAGAACCATCAATAATTTATAAGAACTTTTTGATAAAAATTGACATTACCCTCAATAATTGCTAAAATTCGAGTACAGTTTGATTTACATTTAAATTAGTAGTTCGGCCAACAAATATTCAAAAAGGTGTCGTCGAACTACTGGCAATTTTGCTCTAACGCAAAAATAGAGAGGATACTTTCTTATGACCACCTTGACACAAGTTCAGACAACACCTGTTAATTTAACCGCCTCGGCCGTTGACACCGTCAAAAACCTTTTACAACAAAAAAATGTGCCTGACCACGGCCTCCGCGTCTTCGTCGCTGGTGGCGGTTGTTCCGGTATGCAATACGGCATGGCCCTCGAAGCGGAACCACGCCCTTATGACCATGTCATCGAAAGCAATGGCGTCCGCATTTTCATCGATCCTACCAGCATGATGTATCTCCAAGATGCAACCATCGACTATGAAGACAGCATCATGGGTGGCGGTTTCAAAATTGATAACCCTAACGCCACCTCCACCTGCGGTTGTGGCACCTCCTTCAAAACAGAAGGTGGCCCAGCGGCTGGTGCTTCCGGTGGCGGTTGCGGTTGCGGCTAATCCCCCTACTTTGGTGAATGATAGAGGGGCGCAATGTTGCGCCCCTTTTTTATGCCTCGGCCCGCCCATTAAACCCGCCATCATATCGAGCAGTCCCCTCACTTACCTACCCTGCTCGCAATTTGCCCATCCATTTCTTTTATCCGGCAAAAGGGAGTCTCTTCTATAATGGCACCTCGCTATTTCACAGTTCAAGAAGCAAACGATTTACTAACTGAATTACGTCCGCTCATGGCCGAACTCCTCGAAAGACGTGCCCGTGTCGTTCATATGCGCCACCAACTTCAAGATGTCGTTGGCCCTAAAAGCGATACCGGTAGCCCCGCCGCCTCGGCCGCCGTCCAAGAGTTCATCATCATCGAAGAACTCGTCGAACAAATCCGTGCCTACGGCTGTGAACTAAAAGACATTAATGCTGGCTTGCTCGATTTCCTCGCCCAACACAATGGCCGTGAAGTCTTCCTTTGCTGGCGCTACGGTGAACCACAAATTACCCACTACCATGACCTGACGGCTGGCTTTAATGGCCGCCGCCCCCTTTAACGAACCTTTATCCAGAGGCGCAAACACTCTTGCACTTAATACCTGGAGGCAATTAACTATGCGATTCTTATGGCCAAAATCTAATGAAGACACCAATGGCACCAAACGTGTTTGGCTTGACCTCGGTGATTTGGGTGACCTCGTCAATCCCGCCGGCCCTCACGAACAATGGCAAGACCATGGCCTCGGCCTGCTCCGTACCATCTTGCACCAAAATAACCTACCCACCGACATCCTCTCTACCCGCGCTGTCACCAATTGGGCCCAATTAGCCAAACAGCTCAAAGGGTACGACATGATGATGATGAATGTCCGCAGTTACACCTATCCCGTAGCCACCAAAGCGGCTGAAATTTTTAAAGAAATTAACCCCAACGGCATCATCCTCACCGGTGGCATGCACGCCACCGTCGCCGTCGACGAAATGGAAGCGGTCAAAGAATTCGATAAAATCTGCCAAGGCCCTGGCGAAGAGGTCATCGTTAATCTTGTGCGTGACCCCGACGCCTTCCCCCGCACCTTCCTCGGCCAAGGCTCCCGCTCCATGGCCGATTGGCCCACCATCGACCGCACCCTCTTCCCCAAACCCGCTAGCTGGAAATTACGCCGCAAATTTAACTGGCCCCTTGAACCAGAATGTGGTTGGGGCCCCCCACCCGTGGCCACCATCATCACCAGCCGCGTCTGCCCCTGGCAATGCGTCTTCTGTAACGAAGCCTCCTACATCCCCAACATGGGTCGCCGTCCCGTCGACATGGTCATCGATGAACTAAACTACCTCGATGAAGTCTATGGCCCCCTCGGCTCCGTCGTTATCCACGACTCCATGTTTTTCCAAAACCCTAGCTGGCTCAAAGAATGGATCGAAAAATACCCTCGTCGCGCCAACAAAGTGTGGCCCTACTGGGCCGCCGGCCGTTCCGATACCGTCCGCCAATGGCCAGACCTGTTCGAAGCCCTCGTTCGTGAAACCAACTGGAACATCATCTCCATCGGTTTCGAATCCGGTAGTGACCGCATCCTCCGCCTACTCAACAAAGAATGCACCGAGGAAGATAACTACTACGCCATCGACTTCCTCAACCGTATCGGTGATGAAATGGAAGCTGAAGGCAAAGAACCGCCTAAATTCTGGGCCAATATCATGCTCGGCGTCCCCGGCGAAACCCATGAAGACGCTTTCAAAACGATGCGTATGCTCAAATCGATGAAACGCGTCTTCCCCTCCATCTCCTACTACGCCCCCTATCCCGGCTCCGCCCTCGGCAACCAACTCATCGCCGAAGGCAAAAGCCTCATGTCCAAAGATAATTACCATCGCTTCCCCGATGATGAAAAACTCAAAGGCATCGATTACGCTTTCTATCGTCGCCTCCTCGCTGGCCAATACGACAATGAAATCAACGCCGGCCTCGACCCGATGTTCCGTGAGCGCAGTGGCGTCTTCTCCGCCGCCCTCACCAAAGCATAATCCCCTTTGAACACGATAGATACCGAATAAGCGCTGTCTGGGTGCCATGAAAAGGTACCCAGACATAAAAACATTTCATGCGGCACCCTAACATCCCGCAAAAGGATAACAATGAGCAGCTTCAGCAACCCCCATTATATGTATCTCTTCGAACTTAAAAATGGCAAGAAAAAACTCGCTTATGGCGCTTCCCCCGAAGATGCCCTCGATATCCTCAGCATTCGCCTCACCCCCGAAGAGATGGATGAAATCATCCAAGACCAATACACCAAAATTCGCCAACGTGATTTGCAAAAATATGTAAATGATCTTGGCTAACATGCGCTGGCCCCTCACCCCCACCCAAAAACAGCTTTTGCAGGACGTGGCCGCTGGCCACGTCCTTAAAGATCACCGCTACCTCGATGGCCGCAAACTATTCCGTCTCCACTATCTTGATGACCGTTCCCCACGTGCCATCAACCGACTCACCCTTTTCATCCTTCTCCAACGTGGTCTCCTCGCCAGCAACAAGAAATTCCCCGCCGCCACCTACCTCCTCACCGATAAAGGTCGTCGCTACCTCACCGATTACAAAACCACCGCCCATGGTCCCCACAACTACCCCAATCCGTAACTGATTTATCCCCACTCATCTAAAAAGGAGTACCACATACTATGTTTTGCCCGTCCCCTATCCAACGTCGCCTATGGCTCGGCCTTAGCACCACCCTTTTTGCCACCTTCTTTCTCCTCAATTTATCTTTTACCTCCACCACCCAGGCCAACTCATCACCACCCACCCACCTCACCACCGATTGTGTCTGCGCCCAAAGCCTCGCTTTTGATGGCGTCGATGACTACGTTCTCGTCACTAATAATCCCACCGCTAACTTCGGTACATCTAACTTCACCTTTGAAGCTTGGATCAAAGGAGACGAAGCCGCCCAAGTCACCCACCCCCAAATCATGTCCACTCGTGGCGGGGACGGCACTGGCTTCCTCTTCGGCTTTCACGCCATTTGGGGTGGCTCGGCCAACAAAATCCCCTACGTTCAATTAGGCAATGTCAACTATATCGCCTACGCCAATCCCCCCAACCTCCTCGATAACCAATGGCACCATTTCGCCGCCGTCCGCAACGGCACTCAGCTTTACTATTACGCTGATGGGGAACAAGTAGCTAACATTACGCTAGCGGGCAACCACTCCCTAACCACCTCGGCCGACCTCTTCATCGGCCACGATGTCTTTCTCAGCAGTACCAACACCCCCTTTGAAGGGCTCATCGACGAACTCCGCATCTGGAATACCGCCCGCTCCCAAACCGAAATCCAACAAATGATGAATACCACCCTCACCGGCTCCGAAACCAACCTCGTCGCCTACTGGCAACTCCAAAACGACGGTAGCCAAACCATCATCGATCGTACCACCAACGGTTATCACGGCACCCTCGGCTCCACGACCACCACCGATAACAATGACCCCAGTTGGCAAGCCGGCTACGCCCTCGGCCGCACCACCACCCTCCAATTCGATGGCCTCAACGACCGCGTCATCATCAGCAATACCGTCGCCAACAGCATCGGCACCGGCGATTTCACCTTTGAAACATGGGTCAAAGGGGACGAATCGCTCCAAGTTGCCCACCCCCAAATCATGTCTAATCGTGGTGGTTCCGGCAGCGGCTTCCTCTTTGGCTTCCATAACAATTGGGGCGGCTCAGCCAACAAAATCCCATTCGTTCAATTACAAGGGGTCAATCATATCGGCTACGCCAATCCCCCCAACCTCCTCGATAACCAATGGCACCATTTCGCCGTCACACGCCAAGGCACCACCCTCACCTACTACGCCGATGGACAACAAATTAATGTGATGAACCTAAGTTCAATCCCCGATATCAGCAATTCTAACGACTTATGGCTTGGCCAAGACGCCGCCAGTAGTGGCACCACCCCCTTCGAAGGCTATCTTGACGAACTCCGCATCTGGAATGTAGCCCGTTCCGCCAGCGAAATCGAAGATGGGATGCACCGTCGCCTTACCGGTTCTGAATCAGGTCTCATCGCTTACTGGCGCATGGATGAAGGTGCTGGCCAACCCCTCACCGATGCCACCAGCAACAACTATCACGGTCAACTTGGTACCATCGAAACCACCGATGATAACGATCCTCTCTGGGCTTGCTGTGCCTTAACCAGCGCCGTGCCCGCCAATGCCAGCATCAACAACGATACCAATATCTTCCTCGATTGGAGTACTACTATCTCCAATACAGCCCTCTACCAAGTTTGGTACAGTAACACCCCCTATTTCGCCACCACCGACGTCAACACCACCCTTATTGGCTTCAGCAACAATGGCCTCTACACCCACATCGACCCTCTAAGCAACAGTGCCGTTAACCATTTTTACGCCATCACCCTCGACAACCTGTGTCAAGAACCGACCATTAACCATTACGTTGGTGCTTTTACTTATAGCTTAACTGTGGGACAATAGAATCCTTCATTGACTCACTAACCCATTATCAACATTTTTATCAACCGTAAATCATGAAACAAGGAGTGTTTATGAGCAACAAAATCGCATTAGTTACCGGTGGCAACAAAGGCATCGGCCTTGAAATCTGCCGTCAATTAGGCCAACAAGGTTACACCGTCTTAGTCGGTGCCCGTAACGAAAAACGTGGCCAAGAAGCTGTCAGCCAACTCGAAGAAGAAGGCATCAAGGCTCAATTCCTGCAAATCGATATGACTGACAGTAGCACCTTTGCCCCTGCCGCCGCCTACATCGAAGAAAACTTTGGCCACCTCGACGCCCTCGTCAACAATGCTGGCGTCGGTCTTGATTGGGACAAAAATGTTGGCAACGTCCCGATGGATGCTGTCCGCCAAACCTTTGAAATCAACTATTTCGGTCAAATCGAATTAACCCAGCATCTTATCCCCTTGCTCAAAAAAAGCCAAGCGGGTCGTATTGTCAACCACTCCTCGATTTTAGGCTCAATTGGTATCCGTCACATGCCAGAACACAGCTGGATCAAAAACATCAAATCAGTTGCCTACAACTCTAGCAAGGCGGCCCTCAACTCTTTCACCGTCCACTTAGCTGAGCATCTCGAAGACAACAATATCAAAGTCAACGCCGCTCATCCTGGTTCTGTCAAAACGGACATGAATCCAGCTGGTGATTTAGATATTCCGACGGGGGCAAAAACGGCCGTTACCCTCGCCACCCTCCCCGATGACGGCCCCACCGGTGGCTTCTTCCACCTCGGCCAACCACTCCCTTGGTAATAACCTAACCATTTAAGACCACAAAGAGATAAATTGGCGTTAATTCGAATCAACGCCAATTTATCCCCAAAACAACAACCCATGACAAGCCACCCAGCCCTACAAACCATCAAAAATTCACTCCCCCTTCTTACCCTAAGCCTCTTCATCACCCGCCTCCTCAATGAACAAATCCACCTATCCCTGCCACTTTTTCTCATCATCATCCTCTTACCTACACTCGCCCTCTTTTACCGGCTACGTCATAAATACCCCACCCAACAACTCAGCCCACTCCTATTTCTCGCCATTTACCTCTTCTATCCAACCCCATCCCTACCAGTGGCTCTTTTCATCGCTATCATCACCTTTCTCACCTATACACAAATTAATTTCGCCCCCTTCCCTACGCTCACTATCAACAATCACTCCCTAACAATCCCTCCCCCCCCAACCACCGCTGCCCTCCTCCTCACCCTCATCATCAGCCCCCTTTACCTCTTCACCCTCATCCCCGGCCCCCTCCCCGCCGATAATGGTGAGTTCCAGCTCATCGCCGCCCAACTCGGCGTCGCCCACCCCCCTGGCTTTCCTCTCTACACCATCATCGCCCACCTCTACACACAACTCCTCCCCAGTGACCCCGCCACCAGCGTCACTCTCTTCGCTACCAGTAGTAGCCTGCTCACCCTTTACTTCCTCTACCTAACTACCTACCACCTAACAAAAAAACATCTCCCCGCCTCGGCCGCTACCCTCGCCCTCGCCACCAGCACCACCTTCTGGGCCCAAGCCACCACCGCCAACATCCGCTCCCTCACCACCCTCTTCGCCATCCTCACCCTCTACACCCTCGTCCGCTTCCACCAAGCCATCCATAATAACGACCAAGCCGCCCGCGACCGCTGGCTCTTCCGCGCCACCCTCGCCATCGGCCTCGGCATCACCCACCACCCCTCCCTCATCTTTATGGGCCTTAGCTGGGGCGCTTTCGTCCTCTACCAATACCCCACCTTCCTTCGCCCCGGTCGCCACTGGCGCTTACCCCTCCTCGCCGTTGCCCTCTCCCTCCTCCCCCTTCTCTACCTCCCTTGGCGCGCCCTCGCCGGCGCCCCCGGCGCCCCCGCCACCCTCCTCACTTGGACCGGCTTCTGGGACCATGTCCTCGCCCGCGGCTTCAGCGGCGACTTCTTCTACTTCCGCCAACCAGACATCCTCTGGCTCCGCCTCAAAGTGATGGCCAACGTCTTCACCTTCCAATTACACCCCTTCATCCTCCTCACCATACTCGCCAGCCTCCCCCTCTTTCTCCGCCGCGCCCACCGTGACCTTATCCTACTCATCCCCCTCCCTCTCGCCACCCATACCCTCATCACCGCCATGTACCGCGCCCCCCAAACCGTCGAATACATGCTCCCCGCCTACCTACCCGCCCTCCTCATCATGACCCTCGGCCTCACCTTCCTCCTCAACCATTCACCCCCTAAAAACATCATCCCCCTCGGCCTCACCCTCCTCATCACCCTCACCCCCCTCAACCAACTCCGCCTCAACTACCCCAGCTACGCCGCCCTCGCCCAATACCCCCACACGGTAGCCCACCTCCAACCCATCTTCGACCACGCCCCCGCCGATGCCCTCGTCCTCGCCCACTGGCATTGGATTTCTCCCCTCCAATACCAACAAACCATCGACGGCCAACGCCCCGACCTCGATCTCCAATACGTCTTCCCCACCGCCGAACCATACCACCAAACATGGGCCCGGCGTGTCCAAGAAGCATTAACCGCTGGCCGCGCCGTCATCACCACCCAAAACCATCCCGATAACATCAATCTCCTCCCCCCACCACAACCAATCGGCCATCACTTTCTCTACACCCCTCAACCCACCACCACCTTGCCCGACCATTACACCCCCACCACCATCAACTTCCCCTCGGCCCTCACCATCCACGGCTACCACCTCACCCCAGAGACCGATACCCACCCTCTCGACACCCCCGTCCACCTAACCATCGCTTGGTCAACCCAGCAACACATCACCAGCACCCTCCACCTCGTCGCCAATCTCATCGCCATCGACGGCGCCCTCTACGCCCAACAAGATATTTCCGTTCCGATAATGGTTGACGGCCTCAACTTCACCCGCTTCACCATCACCCCTCGGCCCGGCCTCCCCCTCGGCACCAGCAACCTCAACCTCTCCGCCTACACCACCCAACCACTCCTCACCAGCGACGGCCAACCCCACACCACCCTCACCACCCTCACCTTCACCGGCGCCAACTGGCCCCCACCCACCCAAAACCCTCGCAACGCGGTCGTCACCGCTAACGGCCGTCGCCTCATCGGCTACGATTGGGACAACACCCTCCCCGACAGCCGTCGCCTCTACCTCCATTGGTACCAAAACAACCAATACCATACCGAAGTCCGCACCCTCCCCCCCGTACCCGCCGCTAACCCCGGCCCTCTCCCCACCATTTTGGGCGCGTGGGGCTTCTCTCGCCCTCTCACCATCAACGACGACCTCACCTCTCATTACATCCCCCTCTCCTCCCAACTCGTCTGGCACGGCACATCCCCGCTACCCAACAACCCTACCCCCGGCCAAACCATCACTCCCGCCCCCCAATTCACCGCCCGCCAACCACTCACCCAAGATATCATCATCTCCCTCCGCCTCGTTGGCTACGAAGCTGACAACTTCCACTGGGCCTGGACCGATCTCAACGACACCGTCCCCGCCCTCGGCGCCATCCCCACCCTCAAATGGATCGCCGGCTCAACCATCACCTCCCCCCAACCACTCACCATCTCCCCCCAAGCCACCCCCAACCAAACAATCCAGCCCATTCTCACCCTCTATGACGC
>DATHYN010000021.1:0-5863 GCA_035459145.1 Anaerolineae bacterium
ACCACCCCACAATTGCTACCATAACTACCCGCCAAAATATTATCTTCATTCAATAACGCCACTCCCGTCAACGAGGCTTCACCCGCTTCCCACGTCAACCGATACCCTTCCCCCTCGACCGCCACCCGCAACTCCCCCCGATACACCCCCCCATCAAAATTCCTCCCCTCCATCTCATACACCCCCACAATATCCGTCTCCGTCACCGTCGGCTTCAATGACGGTACCGCCGTCGCCACCCCCTCACTCGCCGCCAACGTCGCAAACACATTCTCCCCCGCCACCCGCAACGTCGCCGTCGGCGCCACTTCACCCTCTTCCACATCTCCCCCACAACCCACCATCAACCCAACTATCAATAATAACCACAGTAACCATCTCATCATCACACCTCCAAACTACATACCTTAATTTAATCTGAATTCGACAATTCCCCCCTCCTCCCAACGCCATTTCGAGCGCAGTTCAATCCGCCCCACCCTCGATAAGCCTCACCCCTAAATCAAGGATTGAACGAAGTTGAGAAATCTACCCTAACAATACCCTACCAACTCTTACATCGGCTTAATTCATTATCGAACTCAGCTTAATTTACCAAACTGTAACACAATTTACCAAATCACCCACCTTCCAACCAAACACTCTTTCTCCCCTCACCAACAACAAAAAAAATCCGTCCAATCCCCAAAATCCGCGTCAAATCCCACCAAACCCTACCCCATACACACAATTGCAATAGCACATTCCCTACAACTGTCATTCTCGCGCACGCGGGAATCCACTTACAACCCCACCCCATACAAAACATCCCTCATACAAAACACCCCCTCACCCCCTCTCCCCTACTCCGTCACCATAATCTTAACCATATCCCCCTCCTCTAAATTAATATGCTCACCATTGGCCAGCTTCACCATAATCTCATGCTCTCCCGGCTCTAACCCACGCAACACCGAGTTCTTATTATTCCCCATAATCATCCCCCAACTACTCCCATCTAAATAAATATGCCAATGCTTCCCCTCTTCTCCGATAGCATAATTCGTCTCCACTTCCACCTTAATCTGATCATCAACCGTAAATGTCTCCCCCTCGGCCGGCGACACAATCTCAATCACCGCCCCCTCATTCGGCACCGTCTCCTCCTCTTCCATCTCCATCGAACCATGATCCATCTCCCCCTCCATCACTCCTTCATCCGTCGCCGCCGGCTCCGTCTCCCCACCCCCACACGCTACCAAACCCACCACCAATAACATCATCATCATTATCTTAATCAATTTCATTATACACCTCATTAATAAGTAAACTGTAACCTAAATAAACCATAACGCTGTCATTCCCACGCAGATGCTGTCCGCTTTCTTATGTCAACAACCATTTACAGCCCGATCAGGGCTGTCATCCTCGCGAAAGCGGGGATCCACTCCTAAAATTACCTTTATTTCGGCTTCGTTCTCCGCAAATCCTACCCCTCTTAACAAAAACAGACAGCATCCACGCACGCGGGCATCCACTTATAATCTGACAACATTTAAAACTTCCAATTATAATCAAACATAACCCTAACAACCCGAACCTTACCACTAAATCAGTAAAAAATCCCCAAAATCCCCAAAATCCGCGTCAAAAACCACCAAACCTTCCCCCTACACATACTCACAACAGCAAATCCCACATTCTTTCCGTTCCCCCAATCAAGTCCCCCCACCAGTCTTCCCCTCCACACTCAACCGCCGAATATAATTGACCAAATGCCAAATCTCCTCATCCGTCAACTGCTCCCCAAACGCCGGCATCGGCGTCCCCTCAATTCCTTCCCGAATCCAATAATATAAATCCCCATCTGGATGCGTCTCTGTATGCCCCGCCGCAAAATCCGCCGGTGGCGGATTCAAACTAGCCGCCGCCGGACCATCACCCGCCCCCGTCTCCCCATGACACGCCACACAATTCCTCGCATACAACGCCTCCCCCTCGGCCACCGACTCAATATCCGGCAAAATCGGATTCGTCAAAAACTTCGTCGGCGTAAAATCCTCATAAAACGTATACAACTGCGTCGACCCCACCCAAAACGCAATCAAACCCACCAACAACAACGGCACCAACTGCCAATCCCGTTTCGCCGCCTTCACCGCGAAAAACCCCCAACCCAATGGAAATAATACCAAGAAAATCCCCGTCACCAACCCATCACTCCGCGTTAACGCCTGCGCTAAATTACCAAACAAATCTCCACCCTCATCAATATCTCGCAACCGCCCTCCAATACTCGATGCCAACCGAATCGGTACAAACACATCAAATTCCCCCTCCCGCCGCACCGCTACCTCCACCTGCCAATCTCCAATCAAACTCAAATAACTCCCCTCCGTCTTATAATGCCCCTCCCCCACATTCAACAAATCGACCGACGATGTCCCCAGCGCCCGATTTAAAAACGTAAACCGCAACGATACCAACTCCGCATCATCAACCACATTCCCACTTTCATCTTCTAAATACACATCAAACGTATTCGGCCCCACCAACGCTGGCTCTAAGGTCAAATTCACATTCAAATCTTCAACCTGATACGTTAATGTCTCCGTCCCCCCTTGCTCCGTCAACAGCGCCGCATTCGCCCCCCTCTGTAAATCTGATACCAATCCCGCCCCTAACAATACCAATAACGCAAACACCATCTCTGCCCGCACCAATTTGCCAAACCGATTTTGAACGGCCGTTGTCCCCGCCGCCTCCGGCTCATCAAAACCCTTATCCAACCGTGGCTTAATATACAATAAATTAACCGCCGCAATTAAAAACGCCGGTAACGCCAACCCCAGCTTCACCAACAAAAACCGACCATACAACGTCCCAAACAACGCTGTCCACGTCCCCACATGTGCCCAACCCAAATAACCACCACTCAACAACAATACCCCCACCGCTCCCGCCGCCACCGTCGAAAAGTTCAAATTCAAGCTCAAATTCAACCAAATACGATCCTCTCCCGCCAACTGCCGCGCCTCACGCAACGCCAACGCCAACATCACCAACCCACCACCCCACACCCCCGCGGCCAAAACATGCAACAAATCAACCACAATCCCCCGCGTCGCATTAAACTGCAACGCCGCACTATGACTCACATACGCTGTCGCCACCGCCAACCCCACACTTACCCCCAAACCCAACCACCACCACACCCCCGTCACAACTTCACTTTCCGCCGTTTTCGCCACACTTCCCCGAATCTGTGCCAAAACACCAATGATCACCACGGCCAAACCCAAACGCACCCCCCACATCATCCCAAATGGCGTCCCAATCCATGCCGCAAACTTGCCACTACTAAATAAATCAAATTGACTCCCCTGAAAAACAATCGTACACAACCCGCCCAATAACACCAAACCAACACCCACCCACCCTACTTGTAACTGTCGGGCTACCAAACCACGATCAACCCCCACTTCCCCCGCCTTCAACTCTTCTTGCCGATAAATCGGCCCCCAAATCCCCACCCGAAACACAAACAATCCGATAAGTAACGTAATCCCCGTCAAATTAAGCCACCGCCCCGCCGCACTCAATGGTGTCAACTGCGACGCAATCGTCGTCGCACTCGCCGTCGTCGCTAACTCATCCACCCCAATTCCCAATGGATAACTCCCGCTCGTCGTATGCCCATCAACCGCCGATAACACCTGCCAATTAACCAAATACGTCCCATTATTCACTGGCGGCAAATCAACCGCTAACACCGCTTCATCCCCACCTACCACATACACATCCCCCACATCAACCGGGTCCCCACCCTGACTAAACAACGAAATACGACTAAACTCAGCCACCACCGGCTCATTAAAGTTAATCTGAATCCGCTCCGGCGTCGTCGGCACAATACTATTCTGCCGCGGTTGTGCCGATACCGGCACCGCATGAGCCGCCACCATCCGCAAACCACCCCACTCCGCCCCCAACAAACCAATCATCATCACCACACTAACTACCACTAAAGTCCAACGTCGCATACCATTTCTCTACTTATTATTTTTATATCGACCACTTCTCACAACCCTAGCCAAGGCTGTTATCACTAATTATCCCCACTTTATATGTCTCCATCGTCATTTCGCGCGCAGTTCAATCCGTTTCACACGCGTATAAACTCTCACTAAAAACAAGGGCTGTCGCCACTAATTATCCCCAGTTTATATGTCTCCATCGTCATTTCGAGCGCAGTTTCAATCCGTTTCATACACGTATAAACTCTCAATAAAAACAAGGATTGAACGAAGTCGAGAAATCTGCCCTCACGTTGCCGGCGACAATTTTGACAAAGGCAAAATCATTTTCTGCCCCGATTCAAACATTATACAAAGCCCCATTTCATCAACCTTCTCAACTCCATTTTGCTCTTAAAATCCCCCCCCAACCAAAACCACTACCCGCCCCCCCGCCGCCAAGCTACCATCGCCACCCCCAACCCCAACAAACCAACCAGTAATCCAGCACCACCCAACCCATAGGCCAGTCGCAACTGCCCCTGAACCTCCGCCTCTAACGCTTCTACCGCCCGCTCAATATCACGCGCCTCAGGCTGAGCCTCTGGAAACTGCAATGCCCGTGCCGATAATACCTCTTCCGGTTGCATCGTCACCTCAACATCCGTCTCCGCAATCATCCCCCGCACTTGCACTTCATACTGACCCCGCACCGTCGGATAAATCGGCATCTGGTAATAGCCAGGTTGGCCGGGTATCGGGCTCAACGTCCCCAAAAAGGAGCGTCCCGCATAGACCACTTCTAGCTCCAAGGAGCCTTCAAGGTCGGCAACGGCCGTTTCCCCCGCCAACACCTCTAACACCAACGCATTACGCTCCCCCACAATCACCGGCTCATTCTCCCAACCAATCACAATCACATACTCCCCCACCTCAACCCGTGAATGTGCCCAAGCCACCGATGACCCCATCCAGACAACCCCCATCAACACCAACAACCATTTCCATAAACTATAACGTCGACTTTTTTCCAACACCATTATCTACTGCTCCACTGGATCCCCAACCGCATTCGCGCCACCACAACTAGCGCCACGTTCCGGCGTTTGTGGCCCTTGTTGATACTGCTGTATAAACCGCTCAATCCGATCATCAGGTAATGACTCCACTTCCATTTGCAACCCCCACGCCGTCAATACCACCGGACTCTGTTGATTCGGATACGGGCTCATCAACATATGGGATTGACCACGCGCATGCTCGGCCAAATATTCCACATCTTCAGCTGACAAATCTTCTTGATACGTAAGCCACACCACCCCATGCTCCAAAGAATGAATCGCATACTCTGATTGAATCGGCGTATCGTAAATCCCACACTGTTGCCAAAGAGGATTATGCACACCACCATACGGCGGCAACGCCCCATACTCATACTCAATATCAGCATCATGCTGATTCGTTTGCAACCGCCCATAATTAACCAAACCCTCTAACCCCGGCTCTGGCCGAATCGCCAAATAAAGCAAAACCCCCAAAATCAACAACCCTACCCCGATAGAACCAGCAATAATTAATTTAGTCCGATCTGATTCATTTCCCTCGGCCGGCCGCACCCGCCGTGATACTGTTTTTGCCATAACTTTTCTTCTCCATTTTATAGTTTTAAATATTTTACCATCATATCAATAAATCAAAATATGTGTTATCCCTATACTCACATTTTAATCTAATTGTAACACGCCAGCAATCATCCCCCCCTCCCCCCCCTTGACCTCTGAGGTTTCAACGCATCCCCCTCCAACCACCAACCCCTCCCTAAAAACCTCAGAGGTCTCCCCACACACACCTTGACCTCTGAGGTTTCA
>DATHYN010000022.1:0-1395 GCA_035459145.1 Anaerolineae bacterium
TACAATTTTAGCCAAAACAAATGGCACCTCTCCTATCAAAAAGATATCGCTCCAGGCTCCTTCCAACACGCCCTCTATCCTGTTCCTGAACAAAATGGTGCCTTGTTCCAAACCACCACCTATAACCCCGAGACCCAAAGCCAACAGTGGCAACTATTCTGGTGGCAAGCAGATGCAGAACCAACTCCCCTCTTAAGCAGTCCCCAACTCCTCAATATTATGCGCCAATCACAACGGTATAGCTTCATTCAAAACGACCATTACTTCGTTGGTTTTGAATTTATCGATCGAGATGGCAATAACAATCTCTACTTCCACTGGTTTGATTGTCAACAAGGTAATTGTACCGTCAATGAAGCCAGTGGCTACCCCCTCTGGTCACCAAACAAAGACCATTTTCTCGTCTGGAATATCACCGCCGATAAAGCCGAACTCTCCTTCGCTAATCCTGATGGCACCCCCCAACAATTTATCGCCAATGCTATCGCCCTCTCTTGGCTCAACGATAATGAATTAGCCTATGTTGAAAGCATCCCCCAAGAAGATCGCTCGCCTCGGAATGTTCTCAAACAATACAATTTAAACCAAAAAGCAGTCACCGCCGAACTTCTCGACGAAACCGATATCTATCCCCTCCTCCCCCGTCGTGTCCGTACCCACAATCTCACCATCAGTAGCATCACCCCCATCCCTAACAGTGACAACTGGCTTCTCGTTGTCCACACCAGCACCCGTCGTGATGATGACCTTCATCTACTCCAATTCAATCCTATCACCCAAGATTTACAGCTTTTATTGGTTAACAATGACAGCGAACCATTCACCTTTCGGCAACCTTACTGGCGCGATAACGGCCGTTACCTCATCATCCCCACCCTCCAAAACAGCATCCTCTTCGGCCTCACCGTCTTCGACTACCAACAACAAACCAGCCGCATCATCCCCGCCATCACCCCCGTCTACGACTGGTCCGCTGACGAGGAATGGATTCTCACCCAATCCGGCTTCTCTCTCCAATTAGAATCGTTCACCGCTGATATCACCTACCCCTTCCTCACCGAACAACATTGCCAAGACGCCATCTGGCTCAAATAACGCTTATCCCCTACACACCATTACAATAGCAAATCCCCTACCACTGTCATTCCCACGCACGCGGGAATCCACTCATAACCCCACCCCATACAAAACCCCACCTTCCAACCCAAACACCACTCCTCTCCTCGTCAACTAAAAAAATCCGCCCAATCCCCAAAATCCGCGTCAAAACCCACCAACCCTACCCCCTACACATCATCACAATAGCAAATCCCCTACCACTGTCATTCCCACGCACGCGGGAATCCACTCATAACCCCTCACTCAAACAAAAAAAGGGCTTCTGTTGTAGAAGCC
>DATHYN010000023.1:0-18763 GCA_035459145.1 Anaerolineae bacterium
CCCGTATCCACCCCCAACCGCGACTCACTGTCGTCCAATCTCTGCATATACCACCGTCCATATCGTTAAACTGAAGGCGTGCCAAACCGCTTTAACACCCACCGATACCAATAAAAATAACCCACTTACCCCTAATCCCCACCCACCCATATTCAACCCCCAACCAACTGCCGGATCAACCACCAACCCCAACCCAACCCGTATCCCCCAACGTAAACCAGCCAAAATTAGCCCGATAACCAACCAATCAACCCATCTCTGACTCAATACCACCCGCACATGACGCAAACACGCCCACACCCCTAACCCATCAATCACGACCGCCCGTAACGCAATAATCCGCACCAATAACGTCCCGATACCAACTGGCACCATAATGCATAACAAACAACAAACCGATAACAACGCACTCCCCAAAACCAGCCCAATCACTTCCCCTGTAATTACCCTATCACCCGCTTGTACCCCTAACCAAATCATCCCCAATGATGGCAATAGCAACAATCCTAACCAAATTAAAAATAATGGGAAAAACAAAATCGTGTCCACAGCAATAAATCGCCGCATCAATCCCCACCCAGCCCGCACCGCCCCCCACGCTGTCACTTTCTCCCCCTCTAATTGCCGTCCTACCGCTTGAATCCCACCTGCATCCAACACCGTCCCCCACAACCATAAAAACAATAGGTAAGCAATAAACCAGCTAAAAAAAGTGGGCAACTGTTCCACAATCAATGGCGTATTCCGCTCAATCGCTTCCGCTATCGCCAACTCATCTTGCTGGGCAAACGCCCAGCTATCCCACCCCTGCCTATCTAACCACCACTGTATCCCAAAATCAACCATCTCCGACCAAACCACAACCAGGCCCCCTAGCCCAATGAGCCAAGGTGCCTGGTATAACTGTTGGCCGGTACGTCTAAATATCTTTTCGTAATCCATGCCTTACATTATAAACGATTATCAGTGAGAGGAAACCTTCTTACACCATCTTCGGCGCGAATGGGTCTTTTTCGCTCAACGGTACACGCCCCATAAACTCATTATAAGCCAATGTCGTTGCTGTCGACCGATAAGTCACCCAAAGGGAATTGATAACTGCTCCAAAAAACCCTAACGTAATCAAACCAATTATCCCCAATACAACTGTGAAGAAACCCATATCTCCACTAGCCATTACAGGTACAACAACCATTGCTAACATTATCAAACCGAATGGGAGTAATAAGATAAACGTTAAAATCCCATATATGACAGTGATAATCCCATATAGTAGCACCAACAAAATAACATCACTGATATTATCACGTACCACCGCCCAACTGTGTCGAATCGCCTCGACAATACCCATTTTACCAATAACAACGCCACGCTGGGCAAATGGATACAAAATCGTAACCACAAAAAGGAACGGCAACCCTAAACATAAAAAGAAGATAGCGCTACAGGCCATTACTATGCCCAATCCAGCAACGACATCTTCACCACCATCAATAGCAAAAAAAGCCATCATCGCCCCTAACAAACCCATTAAAAATGCGGGCACCCACAACGGCAAATACATCGTGATTTGTAAACCAACTAAACCCAACAAATGCCCCATCCCCGCTTGAAAACCACTCCCTAACGAAACAGTTTCCCCATTCTCAATCCGATTAACGCTGTCAATTAATCCGCCCTGCCCAACCAAACTTAATAACCAAAAAGCAATCCCTAATAACATAATCAGAATAACACCTATAATAATTAATGGTGCATATTCCGACCAAAACTCACTCATCCCCGAGAAATCCTCCGCACTCCCCCCACTACTATTTCCACTGGAATAGTTGAAACTAGCCCCACCGCCCAATGCCGCCAAAAAACCTAACACAAACAAAAACTTATTCGACAGTAAAATCTGATTCGTACGTGATAATAATTTACCAAAATCCATTAGATATAACTCCTTTATTTCAATGAACACTATTCCCTATACGAAAACAACAACAAATAGTTTCATTTCAACATCAATACGGCATATTCGGCTTAAACACATCCTCATCATGCTCTAAACCTTCGACAAACTCAAGATACGCCAGCGTAAAAATAGCCGACCGATACGTATAGATAAACGAATTAATCACCGCCGCCAAGAAAACAACCGCCCCCATACTAATAATGGCCATCCCCACACTCCCCAATGTCATCTCCTGATTTTCGATAATAGGTATCAAACCGAATACCCCTATCAATGTCAACGGCCCCATAAAAATACCACTCACCCATGAAAAAACAATTTGTAACCCCCAAGTTAACAGGAATAGCAAAATTGTCTCCCCTAATCGAATCCCCAAAATTTCTACACTATGCGCAATACTGTCCCTTACCCCTAATCCTTCTAAAACAATACCCCGTTGCGCAAAGGGTAAGATCAATAATGCCGCCAAGCCTAGTGGCAAAGCAAGAATAATCAAAACGGAAGCCATTATCATTCCCCCTACCGGTATCGCTTCCAAGACAACGGCCGGTTCACTAAAACTACGCCACCCCACATCACTAGCCACCACTATGCCCACGATGAAACCAGTCACCATTAATGTTAAGACAAAAATGGGTATAAACAAGACCACATACAAACCGAGCAAGCGGCCTAAAGCCGCTCCCCCACCCATCAAAGCACCACTAAATGTCACTGTCTGTTCTTCAGCCCCTTGTTTCACACCATAAATCAGCCCCCCCTCTCCCCAAATCCGCAACACCCACATACAAAACCAAACCAGACTTACAATTAACCCAGTTGCGACTAATAATGGCATCACTTGATCCATTTCCCCACCACCATCAAGCATTTCCGTCAGATAGACAAAGAGGGGCACAATACCAAATGCGGCCGAACCATTGAAAATCTTCAACGCAAGCAAAACGCCAACCGCAAACAAGACCGCGTGCCGCCACACAATTTGCCATGCCTGCGCTAATAAATTGCCAAAATCCATCTGTTCACCTCCTTATAATGAAGAACGACTCGATAAATGAACGACTATTCCCACTCAATTGTACCCGGCGGCTTAGAAGTTACATCATAAACAACACGATTAACCCCAGCCACTTCATTCACAATCCGACGACTCACCTCGGCCAATAAATCATAAGGCAATCGCGCCCAATCCGCCGTCATAAAATCATCTGTCGTCACCGCCCGCAACGCAATTACCTCTTCATAAGTACGCCCGTCTCCCATCACCCCCACACTTTTTACCGGTAACAAAACCGCAAATGATTGTTGCGTCCCCTGACGCAACATCCCCCGCTCGGCCAACACCGACGTGAAAATCGCATCCGCCGCCCGTAACTTCTCCAACCGCTCCCACTTTAACTCACCCAAACAGCGAATCGCCAACCCCGGTCCGGGAAATGGCTGACGCCACACAAGAGTATCCGGCAAATCTAAAGTCGTCCCAATCCGTCGCACTTCATCTTTAAACAGATATCGTAACGGCTCCACCAATTCAAAACGCATATCTTCCGGCAACCCGCCCACGTTATGATGCGACTTAATGCTATGCGCATGGGGCCGATCCTTAGCCGCGCTCTCAATCACATCCGGATAAATCGTCCCCTGCCCTAAGAAATCGATCTGCCCCAATTTGGCCGCCTCCCGCTCAAAAATCCGAATAAACAACTCCCCAATAATCTTGCGCTTCCGCTCTGGATCCGTCACCCCCTCCAAGGCAGATAAATACTCTTCAATCGCATTGACCGCTACCAACTTAATATTATGATGCGCCGCCGCCGCAATCACCTGCTCCGCTTCGTTCTGACGAAGCATGCCGTGATCGACGAAAACGGCCGTTAACTGCTCCCCCACCGCTCGCTGAATCAACGCCGCCGCCACCGCCGAATCAACCCCACCACTTAACCCCAAAACCACCTTCCCCTCCCCAATCTGCTCCCTTAACCGCGCCACTTCCTCTTCTATAAAATTGGCGGGCGTCCAATCCGCCTCACACCCACAAATGCCCATCACAAAATTACCTAAAATCTGCCCCCCCTGTGGTGTATGCACCACTTCCGGATGAAATTGCACCGCATAATACCCTCGCCCCACATCCGCCGCCGCCGCATAAGGCGAATGCTCACTCTTCGCCAACGGCTCAAATCCAGCTGGCAAAGCCGCCACCTTGTCCCCATGACTCATCCACACCGATAATGGTTCCGCGGGCAATTCGGCAAATAACCGATTCCCCCCCGCTGTCACCACCACATCTGCCGGACCATACTCTCTCTGCTGACTGCCAGCCACTTTCCCCCCTAAACGATACGCCAACAATTGCATCCCATAACATATCCCCAAAATAGGCAAACCACTGTCCAATACATAATCTGGTAAGGTCGGAGCCCCTTCATCATACACACTATTCGGCCCACCACTCAAAATAAACCCTTTTGGCTTCAACGCCAATACTTTCTCCGCTTCCGCCTGCCATGAAAATAACTCACAATAAACGTTCGCTTCACGCACTCGGCGCGCAATCAACTGTGAATATTGTGACCCATAATCTAATACAACTATCGTGTCATGTATCATTCTCTTCTTTTCCTTAAATATTAAACGAAATAAGTTCACCCTTAATTATCGCCTCTACCCCATTTCTGGCAAGCTTTATACCCCACAATCTCGACTTTGATCAATATTTCACAAATGCTTGACGCCCGCCCTCTCAACCTTTATAATACCAAGTATCAAAGCGTTCAAAAAAATTTGAAAGTTGTGAACGCAACAAATGTTACTGCGAGGGTGTTATTATGACGCTAAATCTAAAACCAACTTTAACCCAGCTTGACCAACAACTCCACCAATTCCTCCATACCGATATCACCCCCCTCCAAGAGGCCGGCCGTCTCATTATCACTGAACACGACCAACGTATCCGCTCCCAACTCACGCTCCTCGCCTTCCTCGCCGCTGGTGGTGACCAACATCAGTTCCCTCAAATAACCCCCCTCGCCGCTTCTATCGAACTCGTTCACACCGCTAATCTCATCCACGATGACATTAACAACTATAGCCAACGCCAACGGGATAAAATCGATGTGCGTAACCGCTGGGGGTCTACTTTTGCCCTTCTCTGTGGTGATTATTTCTTTGCCAAAGTCTACCAAATTATGGCCCCTTACTCTGCCCGCCACAATGAAATTATCGCCACCGCCTGTGTTCGCCTCGTCGAAGGGGAAACATTGCAATCCCACGCCGCCAAAGAAGGCTTCCTCGACGAACCAACCTACAATAAAATTATCGACCGTAAAACCGCGCGCCTCTTCCAAGCAGCCGCCCTTCTCCCCGCCATTTCCGCCACCGATGATGAAACCATTATCGCCGCCCTCGGCCAATTCGGACTCCACCTCGGCCTCACCTACCAAATTATCCAAGATATAATCGACCTCCACCATAACCTCGCCGAACAAAACCAAAATCCCGCCCACCTCCTCGTCGCCCAAGCGGTATCCCAACCCACTCATCACTCAGTTCCCCCTGCCACCCCCACCAAAATCTCACCCGCCACCAACGCCTTACAACACGCCCGTCAACACGCCCATCAAACCGCCCATCACGCCCGCCAAGCCCTCGCTCCACTCCCCCACTCCCCCGCCCATGACGATCTCATCGCACTTCTCGACTCCCTCCTCGATACCCTGCCTTAATACCACAAAAACTTGCTCAGAAACCACATTTGCTTTATCCTATCCCCCAAAGGATAAATTTTATGATCAAGCAAATGATAACCAATTATTTCTATTTTCTCGCCGTCTCCCTCTTCCTCCTCCTAACCGCCTGCCAAAATAACGACCCCGTACCCGACCCCACACCCACCCTCACACCCACACCGGAAACAGCCGCTATCACGCAGTATAGCAACGAATTCATCGGCGTCACTTTCCAATATCCCACTGACTGGATTCTCGATGACACCAATATCGACTCTATCACCGTCAGTATCCCCAACGACACCGCCCCCCCAGCCGCCCCCCGTCCCAGCAATGCCCGTGTCACCATCTTCACCGGCAACCGTGATAATTTCAATAGTGATGACCCCCTCACCATGCTCAACAGCTTCCTCATCGGTACCGGCCTAAACAACACCCCCGGCATCAGTGTTGTCCAAGACCCTATCACCTTCGAGCATCGTGGCTATCCAGCTGTCTCCCTTCACCTCCAACGCAATCAAAACGATCTCCAACTCAGTCTCATCCCCACCCTCATTATTAAAGATGATAAAGTCATCATCACCTTAATTAGTTTTCCCAGTAATTTACGTAGCACCGTCGGTGTCCAACTCGCCGCTGTCGTTGATAGTGTCGATTTTTACACCCGTACCCTAGATCAATAAACAAACCTCGAGGTTTCTTCATTTATGAGCACTTTAAATCCCAACATCCCCACCGCTGAATTAGCTGGCCTCCTCACCGCCGCCGCCGCCCAACGCGAAAAATACCATGTTCGCCTTCTCACCCCCCAACTTCTCCTCCGGACCTTTCTCGATAACAAAGACTCAATCGCCTATCAAATCCTCAAACGTCTGGCCAAAGATAAAGGGTTCGATTTGGCCGGTCTCGTCACCCGTGTCGAGCAAACAGCCAAACTCAGCCTCGGCCGCGACGCCCACTTCAACTTCACCGATGACTTCGGCCAAGACATCCCCCTCGCTGAAGAAACCCTCGTCGTCATCGATGAAGGCCTCTCCCTCGCTAAATCACGCGAAGAACTAAAAGTCTCTAGCGGCCACGCCCTCGCCGCCATGACCAATAACAAAGTCACCACCTACGGCCTCCTCCAACAAATGGGCATCACCACCGCCGCCGTCCTCGACCTCCTCGACCCCATCGCCGGCCCCCAAACCCAACGCATCTACGACCATATCGAACAAGCCAAACAAGGCCAAGCTGATGCTTACTACATCCGCACCCCCCTCATTCGTGAACTGATGACCTCCCTCGCCCTCGCCGATAAACGCCACATCATTCTCGTTGGCCCCGAAGGTGCTGGCAAACGTACCCTCGTCTATAGTCTCGCCCAACAGTTAGCTAGCCAAAACGGCCAGCAACAACTCAGTAACTCCATCCGTTCCGTTGTCGAAATCAACGAAACCGCCCTCCTCGAAGACCCCCTCGCTGCCATGCGCGCCGGCCTCCGCCGCGCCAGCGGCGGCATCCTCCTCGTTCCCGCCATCGACCGCTTCTTCGCCGGCCGCCTCCACGCCACTTTCCCCCAACAGGTCAGCCACGATCTCCATAAAGCAATGCTCAATAACGACCACGTCATCATCGGCACCGTCACCCAAGGCACTTACGACCAACATCTCGCCGATGAACGCATCATCCGCCAACGAACCAACAAAATCAATGTCCCCCCCGCCACCAATGAAGAAGCGCTCGCCATGCTCGGCTTCCACAAACGCCGTCTCGAAGAAGAATATGACCTGAAAGTGGAAGCCGATGCCCTCTCGACAGCCGTCTCCATCGCTTCCCAATATATCAAAACCATCGCCCTCCCCGCCTCGGCCGTCCAACTCGCCGACCGCGCCTGCGGCTACGTCCGCATGCTCCTCCAAGAACACCAAGCCAACCTCCCCAACAATACCCCCCGCCAAGCCAGCCTAGACAAAGAAGATGTCCTCATGGCCGCCAGCCTCCTCACCAAAATCCCCATCGCCAAATTAGGCCAAGACGAACAAAGCCGTTACGCTAACATGGTCGAACATATCCAAAAACGGATTATCGGCCAAGAAGAAGCTGTCTTAGCCGTCAGCCGCGCCGTCAAAACCGCCCGCGTTGGCCTCCGCAACCCGAAACGCCCCATCGGCTCCTTCCTCTTTCTTGGCCCCAGCGGTGTCGGTAAATCTGAACTAGCCAAAGCCCTCGCCGAATTTATGTTTGGCACCGAAGACGCTATGCTCGTCCTCGACATGAGCGAATACCAAGAAGAAGCCAGCGTTAACCGCCTCATCGGTGCCCCTCCCGGCTACATCGGCTTCGAAGGTGGCGGCCAACTCACCGATTTCGTTCGCGAAAAACCATACACCGTCGTCCTTTTCGATGAAATCGAAAAAGCCCACCCTCGCGTGCTCGACATCCTCCTCCAAGTCATGGATGAAGGCCGCCTCACCGATAGCCAAGGACGTCTCACCACCTTTAGCGAAACAGTCATTATCATGACCAGTAACCTCGGCGCCCAACATATGCTCGTCCCTATCATCGGCGAACGTGAACGTGAACTCGTTCTCGCTGATATGCGCCGCTTTCTCCGCCCAGAATTTATCAACCGTCTCGATGAGGTCATTCTCTTCCACCAACTTACCCCCGACCAACTCGCGCTCATCCTCGATCTCATGCTCAAAAGCGAGTATAAACTTACCGCTGCCAAAGGCCTCACCCTTAACCTCACTCCCGCCGCCAAACAATGGCTCCTCGCCCAAAATGACCAACCTGAATTTGGCGCTCGGCCCCTCCGTCGCATTATCGCCCGCCACCTCCGCGAACCCCTCGCCGACTACCTCCTCAGCCAAACCACACCTTCCTCGGCCACCATCACTATCGACGCCGGTGATGATAAACTCACCTTCAACTTTGATACCACCCCCACACCACCCCCACACCCAGCCTAAAGGCTGGGGCTAAAGGTGCCGCCCCTTCGGGGCTAAAACGAAAAAAGACGCCCGACGGGCGTCTTTTTTTTTGCCACTCATCATCACCCCCAAAACAAAAAAGCCCCCAAGGGGCTTAATCATCTAGCCCTAGGCTTTAGCCTAGGAAAAAAAAGTGGGTACCTCAAATAGCGGGCGCTAATGAGGTACCCTATTGGGGGGGGAGCTAGTTATAATTATACCAATATCACAATAAAATGCAAGTATTTCATCCACCAATTTCCAAATTCGTTCACCACCACCCCAAAACAACACAAAACACGGCTCCTTCAAAACTAAAACAAATAATGAGGCTAAATGCTCTCTCACCATCATCACCCCCAAAACAAAAAGCCCCCAAGGGGCTTAATCATCTAGCCCTAGGCTTTAGCCTAGGTAAAAAAGTGGGCACCTCAAATAGCAGGCGCTAATGAGGTGCCCTATTGGGGGGGGAGCCAAGAGAATTATAACATATTTGATTTTTTATGCAAATGCAATTTACAATTTGCTCCAAACTCAGCCCTCTTTCATCCCCCCAACCACTCTCCCCCAGACGAACTACACCCACCAAACCGCCAAAACCAATTTCATAACGGGGTACGGTTCGGTCAAGAATAAGCTTCCTATCAGCCAAACAGCAAGCATCTAAACGTTCGCTCCTCCTCAAAACAAAAAACCGAACCTACGCAAAAATCAACTTGGCCAGTTTAACCCCACTTGCTAGAGTTTAATCCACGAATATGCTAAAATACATTCATGGATCTAATTACCCCTGATGGACAGGTAACTCTCAATAATCGGTATCAACTCATCGACCGCGTTGGCTCTGGTGGCATGGCTTTGGTCTACAAAGCCCAAGACCTCCTCCTCGGCCGCATGGTCGCCATCAAAGTCCTCCAAGCTAATCTCACCGATGATACCGCCTTCCTCAACCGCTTTCGCCAAGAAGCCGCCGCCGCCGCCAACCTCGCCCACCCCAACATCGTCACCGTCCATGATATCGGCCAAGATGAAAACCTACATTATATCGTCATGGAGTTCGTCGATGGCCCCACCCTCAAACAGATTATTCGCCATCAAAATAAACATGGCCGCACCATCTCCATCCCCCGCGCCCTCGACTTAGCTATCCAAATCTGTAATGGCATCGGCTATGCCCACCGCGCCCACCTCATCCATTGTGATGTCAAACCCCAAAATATGCTCGTCACTCGTGATGAACGGGTCAAAGTCGCTGACTTTGGTATCGCCCGCGCCATTAGCACCAGCTACGACCAACAACCCGAAGTCGTTTGGGGCACCCCCCAATATTTCTCCCCCGAACAAGCGATGGGTAAAGCGGCCACACCCGCCTCCGATGTTTACTCAATTGGTGTCATTCTCTTTGAAATGCTGACTGGTCAACTCCCCTTCCAAGCTGAAACCCCCACCCTCATCGCCCAACACCACGTCTATACCCCCGCCCCCGTCGTCACTGATTTCAATCCCGAAGTCCCCGAACCTCTAGCTCAGATTTTAACCAAAGTGTTGGATAAACAACCAAACGGCCGTTACGGCACCGCCGACCAACTCGGCCGCGTCCTCAACAGCTACTACCAAACAATTACCCATGGCACCCATCCCCGCCCCCCCATCCCCGTCATCAACCAAGACCCCATCAGCATCTCCCTCCCCCGTCCTACTAAAACTCCCACCTCACAACCATCTCTCCCTACTCCTGACACAGAAGATACCCCATCCCTCCCTGCTGAGCCCATCCCCGCCCCCACCAGCGTCACCCTGCCCCCACCGAGCCACGCCCCTAAACGAGCCACCCCCACCGCTAGCGAAGCCCCCACCATCGTCCAAGTCACCCCCCAACCCAATCATATCCCCGCTGAAGACCCATCATTTGATACCCTCGCCGTCTTTCTAGCCATCACCGCTCTGGCTACCGTCCTCGGCCTCATCCCCACATGGTACTGGGTTTACCTTCATTGGGTGGCCGTCATCAACTAACCTAACCATAGCCCAAACGCCCGCTTTTTGTTATACTCCCCATGAACTTTGAGGAGAATTTATATGGAATCTGGAAAAACAACACGCTGGTTCATTTACGCTGTTATTTTAATTGCGATGGTCCTGCTTTTATGGGGGTATAACAATCCCCCAACCCCCACCACAACTGTCTCTATCTCACAAGTAGCCGCTGATCTGCGTCAAGGCAATATCGATACCTTAGAAGTTGACGAAGATGGCCGCGAAGTGCTCATTACTTATGCCGACAGTGACCAACCAACCGCTATCACCCAAGTAAGCGATGCCTCTTCATTAGAAGAGCTTCTCGTCGCTTATGGCGTCGACCTACAAACATTAGCTGATACAAAAATCATCTACGAATCTCCCAGCCCTTGGGCTGGCTGGCTCAGTACCATTGGTATCTTTTTACCCACGTTGCTCATTATCGGTATCATCTTCTTTTTCTTACGCCAAGCCCAAGGCAATAACAATCAAGCCATGTCCTTTGGTAAAAGCCGCGCCCGTATGGTCAGTGGCGACTACCCCACCGTCACCTTCGATGATGTCGCTGGCGCCAATGAAGCCAAACAAGAACTGGCCGAAGTCGTTGAATTCTTACGTGAACCAGAAAAATTTATCGGTTTTGGCGCCCGTATCCCTAAGGGTGTGATGCTCGTTGGTGCTCCCGGCACTGGCAAAACATTGCTAGCCAAAGCTGTTTCCGGTGAAGCCGGCGTCCCCTTCTTTGCCATCGCTGGTTCTGAATTTGTCGAAATGTTTGTCGGTGTGGGCGCTAGTCGCGTCCGTGACCTCTTCGAGCAAGCTAAAACGCACAGCCCTTGTATCATCTTTATCGATGAAATCGATGCCGTTGGTCGTCAACGGGGTGCTGGGCTTGGTGGCTCTCACGATGAACGTGAACAAACCCTCAACCAAATCTTAGTTGAAATGGACGGTTTCGGGACCGATACCCATGTTATTATGCTTGCCGCCACCAATCGGCCTGATATCCTCGACCCCGCCCTCATGCGCCCTGGCCGCTTCGACCGTCGCGTTATTATTGATAAGCCCGATGTGGGCGGCCGCGAAGCCATTCTGCGCGTTCACATGCGCGGCAAACCAATTGCCCGCCATGTCGATGTTAAAACCTTAGCCAAAGCAACTCCCGGCTTCGTCGGTGCCGACCTCGAAAACACGGTCAACGAAGCCGCTCTTCTTGCCGCCCGCCGTAACCGCTCCGATATCAGCATGGATGAGTTCCAAGAAGCAATTGAACGGGTCCAACTCGGCCCCGAACGGCGCAGTCGCGTCATCACCCCCCAAGAAAAAGAACTTGTCGCTTACCACGAAGCTGGTCACGCCATCGTCAGCCACCTTCTCCCCCACTCGCCCGTCATCCGCAAAGTCACCATCATCCCCCGTGGCATGGCCGGCGGCGTCACTTGGTACCTCGAAGATGAAAACCAAATGCTCACCGAAACGAAATTCAGAGCCCGCATCGCCGGTGCCCTCGGCGGCCGCGCCGCCGAAGCCATTGTCTTCGGTGAAGTCACCACCGGCGCCAGTAGTGACCTACGTTACGTCACCAATATGGCCCGCGCTATGGTCACCCAGTACGGTATGAGTGACAATCTCGGCCTCCGTGTCTACGGCGAAAAACAAGAAATGGTCTTCCTCGGCCGCGAAATCAGCGAACAACGTGACTACTCCGACGCCATCGCCGAACTCATCGACCGCGAAGTCCGTGATATTATCGACTTAGAATATAATCGCGCCCTAGACCTCCTCACTGATAATCGCAATAAATTAGAATTAATCGCTCAAAAATTACTTGAAATCGAAACCCTCGAAGCACATGAATTTGCCGCCTTGATGGATGGCGAAGACCCCTTCCCACCAGCAAACTCTTCTACAACACCTCCCTCCAACCCACCACCTAGTTCCAATAATGATAAATCGTCTAATTGGGGCGCACCAAAACTCGACCTCCCTCCCTCGCCATCACCAGCCTAAAATAATGAGTAGCCACCGAAAATAGTTTTGATGGCTACTCATCATCTCCCCGCCATCTATCGGCCAAACTTACTCGCTGGTTGCCATGATAGAGGGTAACAATAAACTTTTATGACACCACTTCTCGCCAATACCTTAGCTTTTATCAATGATGTCCTTCAAGCCGCTGTTGTCATCTTCGGCTCGGCCATCATCCTCTACAATCTACGTCACAGTCTTCGTGATCGCGTTACCCGCGCCTTCCTCTCTCTCCTAAGCTTTGTCGTCGTCGTCTATCTCAGCGATTTAATGGTCAACCGCACTATCGCCAACGTCTCCACCGATTTATGGCTGCGCTGGCAATGGTTTGGCATCGCCATGTTACCCGGTGGCCTATTCCACCTTGCTGACGCCCTCTTAATCACCACGGGCGATGTCTCACGGCCACGCCGCCTCCTCATCCGCCTCTTCTACACCCTCGGCCTTGCCATTCTCGGCATCGTCATCTATACCCCCTATCTCGTGGGCGAGCTTGTCCCCACCCCACGAGCCCCCCGCCTTGCTCCAGGCCCCTTCCTCCCCCTCTTTGCCATCTATTTCTGGGGTCTAACCGCTATCGCCATCTACCTAATCTGGCGCGCCCGCCAACGCTCTCTCCTTAGTACCCCCCGTCGCCGCATGACCGTTATTCTGGGCGCAATTATCGCCGCCCCCCTCGCCGTCTACCCCTACCTCACCATCATCCGCAACAACGAATTTGAACTCTCTCTCTTTCTGTGGATAATGCTCATCGCGGGCAATCTTTTCGTCGGCACCATGTTTAGCTTTCTAACTTACTACTTAGCCTATTTCGGCGCTGTCACCCCCGACCGTGTCGTCCGTGTTCGTCTCTTTAAATTCATGGCCAGAGTCCCTTTGGCCGGTATGGCTGTCTTGCTCGTCCAAGTTGTTCTCAACCGAACCCCTCTCTTTGGCCTCAACGAAGAAACGGCCGTTGCCTTCGCCACCGTCGCCACCGTCATGCTCCTCGAATGGATCATCCACGCTGGCAAACGTCCCCTCGAACGTCTCTTCCAACTCAACAATGACCCCGATGTCCGCCGTATCCAAGAGCTTAGCGAACGCCTCCTCACCACCCGCGACCTCCACCAATTCCTTGAAAGCGTCCTCACCACCGCCTGCAACACCTTGCGCACACCCACCGCTTTTGTCGCCACCCTCACCGGTGAAAAACCACACCTCGAATTTGTCGTCGGCTCTCTCATTAGCCCCGAAAATATCATCAACGCTGACGAACTATCTAAATTAGCTCCCAACCCCACCCTCAATGACACCCATAACCCCCAAGACCAAATCGATGAATTAGCTAATGATGAAACCCCCTTTACCATCCAAGGTGGCTTCATTTTATGGAACGACTATTGGATCCGTCGTCTTTACAACCGCACTGGCGACAGCCTCCTCGGCATCCTTGGCATCCAAGCCCGCGCCGACCAACCTGACCTCTCCCCAGCTGAACACGCTATCCTCGGCCAACTCGTCAGCCAAGCCGCCGCCGCTCTCGAAGACCGCTTCCTGCAACAAGATGTCTTCGCCGCCGTCGAAGGCTTGCTCCCCCAAATCACCGCTCTACAACAACGTCGTAGCATAGCCACCTATGGCAATACTGCTGGTATTATCACCTCCCCCGAAGATGATGACGACGACGAACCAACTCTTCTCGATGACCCCGACTTCGTCAAAATGGTGCGCGACGCCTTAACCCACTATTGGGGCGGCCCTAAATTAACCAACTCCCCCCTCGGCCAACTCCAAATCGTCCAAGATATCGTCGAAGAACATGAAGGCAATGTCACCAACGCCCTCCGCGATATCCTCGCCCGCGCCATCGAACAGCAAAAACCGGAAGGAGAACGCAACCTCACCACCGCCGAATGGATCCTCTACAATATCCTCGAACTCAAATTCGTCCAAGGCCGCCGCGTTCGCGATGTCGCCCGCCGCCTCGCTATGAGCGAATCTGACCTCTACCGCAAACAGCGCATCGCCATCGAAAATGTCGCCCAAGTCATCTCCCAAATGGAACGCGCCTCCCACGAAGACCCCTCTGAAGAGCTACCCACAACCGACTAATTCAGATTTTGACCAATCCCCCATACCCCTGTATCATATATTTTTAGAAAATAAATCAGCCCATCACCATCCACCATCGTTCCCCAAATCAAAAGGAAATCAATATGCGCTATAAACTATTTGGCCGTAGCGGCCTCCGTGTCTCCGAATTCGCCCTCGGCACCATGACCTTCGGTCTCGATTGGCAATGGGGCGCCGATAAAGCCACTTCCCAACAAATCTTCGACACCTACGCCCAAGCCGGCGGCAACTTCATCGACACCGCCAACCGCTATACCGAAGGCACCTCCGAAAAATTCGTGGGCGAGTTTATCCACAGTGACCGCGACCATTTCGTCCTCGCCACCAAATATACCCTCAAAATGCGCGATGGCGACCCGAACTTTGCTGGTAATCACCGCAAAAATATGACCGCCTCCGTTGAAGCCAGCCTCAAACGGCTCAATACCGATTATATCGACCTCTTTTGGCTCCATGCTTGGGATTTCACCACCCCCGTTGACGAAGTTCTACGCGGCCTCGATGATCTCGTACGCCAAGGCAAAATCCACTACATCGGCATCTCCGATACCCCCGCTTGGGTCGTTTCCCGCGCCAATACGATGGCTGAATTACGGGGCTGGTCCCGCTTCATCGGTCTCCAAATTCGTTACAGCCTTATCGACCGTGCCGCCGAACGGGACCTCCTCCCTATGGCCAAAGCGCTTGATATCGCCGTCACACCTTGGAGCATTTTAGGGGCTGGCGTCCTCACCGGTAAATATAACCAAGGGCAGGAGAATGTGGAGGGGCGGGCGGCCGAGTGGGGTCTCACCACCCGCGACCTGACTATCGCCACCGCCGTCACCGCAATCGCTCAAGAAATCGGTTGCTCCCCTTCCCAAGTCGCCATCGCTTGGGTCTTAGCCCAACAATCTCCCCACCATGCGCCCATCATCCCCCTCATCGGTGCCCGCAAACTCAGCCAGCTCACCGATAACCTTGGTGCCCTCAATGTCACCCTCACCCCCGACCATCTCGGCCGTCTCAATACCGTCTCTCAAATCGACCTCGGCTTCCCCCACCAATTCCTCACCGATGAGCCCATTCTTGATATCGTTTATGGTGGCACTTACCACCAACTAGACAACCACCGGCAATAAATATGACACGTTCACAAATCACCCCTATTCTCGGCACCAGCATCGGTGCCGCCCTTTATGGCTATATTAGCTATATTCTTTTTACAGGAGACTATTTCACCCTCGACGCCTTCTCTTGGAGCTTCATTATGCTCATACCCTACGCCATTGGCGTTATTACCGTCTACTTTTCTCCCGAAAAGTTCCATGACTCCTTACTCTACGCCTTGTTAATGCCTTGGGCCTCTATTGCCGTCCTCTTTCTCCTCGCCCTCGTGGTCAGTTTTGGCATGCTCCTCTGCCTCATCTTTTCCCTGCCCTACTTTCTGCCCAATGCCACCCTCGGCGGCCTCTCCGTCTGGCTCATCCGCCGCCAAAAACGACTCGCCACATCCCTTCTCATCATCGCCGCGCTTCTTCCTTACCTCGGCAGTCCCGTCGAAGCCCAACTCGATGCCCCCCACCAACTAACCACCACCCACACCCAAATCAGCATCAACGCCGACCCCGCCACCATCTGGGCCGAAATCGCCAGTGTCGATCCCATCACCAAAGATGAACAACGCTTCAACTGGCTCCACCTCGTGGGCCTCCCCCGCCCCGTCGCCGCCACCCTCTCTGAACACCGCCTCGGCGGCGTCCGCGACGCCTCCTTCGAGCACGGCCTCCACTTCGATGAAACCATCACCCGCTGGGAAGAAAACGAACACCTCCACTTCACCATCCGTGAAACCTCTCAAAACCTCCTCCCTCCCCCTCTCAATCTCATTGATGGCGAACGGTTCGATGTCATCGCTGGTCGCTACGACATCGAACCACAGGCTGATGGCACTGTCATCCTCCACCTCACCAGTGACCATTATCTCCAAAGTCGTTTTAATCGGTACGGCTCTTTCTGGACCGATTACATCATGCGCGATTTACAAAACTATATCCTCCGCATCCTCAAAGATCGTGCCGAAGCGGCCGAAACAGCCTCATAACCGGTTGCCAACACCGTCGTTAAAGACCAAATTTAACCAGCAATTGGCCGTTCTTAATTGTGATTGATTTAAGAGCGGCCGTTGTCACGGCCACCATCTTATCATCTTGTGGCAACACAATCGGCATCGTCGCTAATTGCGCACTCATCAACGGCCCTAAAAATTCACTCAAAGAGGTCGCCACCTCCGGTGGCAAGAGTGAAAAATCCAACTCCGTCACCTCCACATTCTCCACATAAATCGATTTTTGGGTCGCATCATAACGCAAACTCCCAAACAGTGTCACCGACCCAGCCGTTTGTTGACCCGCCACCAGCAACGCCGCAATATCATCGCGGCTAAACCCATAGACGCCCTCGGCCGGGATATCCATGGCAATATCTTGCAGCAAAACCACATCAATCGCCATGCGAATCCCTAATTTATCATTCCCTTCCGCCAAAATCAGTTCCGGATTGGAAATAATCACATCAAACGGCAACGACGGCTCAATCGCTCGTGCCGAAATCGGAAATTGACCATTAAGTTGCTGTTGCACAACTTCCCCTGGCACCGGCACTGTCACCGATAATTCTTGCCCACACCCCACTAACAACAAGCTGACCAGCAATAACCAACCAACCAATCGTTTCATCTTATTTTTTTTCCTTATGTAATACCTACTAAAAACTTTTTGAGATCACGCCCTTGAGTACGGGCTGTGACTTGTATCCCTGCCTTCTTAGACGAAGCCCCACCTCATCTTCCTCAAGCACCTTAGCTTGATACCATTGTGTCTACTAGCTACCTCCACCAGTCCCGACTAAAGCCAATACCTTAGCCACCTCCACCCGATCCGTTGGCTCCCAACTCGGATGCGCCAGCTCAATTCGACCCTGCCCATCGACTAAAAAATCTCCGCCTAACTGATCCGTATCCCCACGCTTACCAAACATCTCCCGTCCTGCCCACCACGCCTGCACATAATACCAAATATTAGACACCCCCCATGCCCGCCACCAAGATGCCTCCAGTCCGTATGCTTGATAACCTGCTCGCGTCTCATCAATCAAAAAGGGGAACGGCGAGCCCGTCTCCGCCAGCCAAACCTTGGCCCAATACCCCGTTCCAAACGAAATGGTCACTACTTGAATCCCCAACGTCTCTAACTCTGCTTGCCGTGTCACCAACTGTGCCACATGATCTCGACACGGCAGTCAAGCCAAATGGCGTAAAAATACCAACCAAACCCGTTGCCCCGCTTGCCAATAATCGGCCAACGAAACCGCTTGTCCAGCCGTATCACGAAGCACAACCGTGGGCGCCATCATACCAACTTTTATCTGACTCATTAACCTACTCAACTTCACTGAAAATCCCTATAAACAATCCCCTCACCCTCAATTGACCAACCCCCATTGCTGTGCCAAAATCTCCTAACATTATACGCGTTACTTCACCAAAACAGAAATATTATACCCAATCTCTCACCTTTGTTTTTACTCATCCTCAATCCAACATCCGTCTCCCCCCCTCTAAATCACAACACCAACACCGGTGCCACCATCCCAGCTATTATTTTCACCATTCATAACCTGCCCTTGATTAAACACAATCAAAAAAATATAATAAACCTACAATTGTACAAGCCCCCAATCAAAAAGGAACCCGATGATGTTTTTTCGACCTTTCGTCCGCACGCTGCTTCTAATCATATTACTAGCCCTAGCTAGTTGCGCCGATACACCACCCGATGAAGCCACCCCAGCCAACTCTCAACCAGACCCACCAGTCACCACTGCCGCCTCACTCCCTCCCACCCCCACCCATACGCCTCGGCCCACCCTTACCGCCACCCCACCACCCATTACCGCCACACCAGACGACATCCCCA
>DATHYN010000024.1:0-3578 GCA_035459145.1 Anaerolineae bacterium
CCCAACCAACCCCCACCTCTGAATCCGACCCCACCGGCTTCATCACTGGCACCTACAACAATTACGACAAACCAGCCGACCGCGCCTATATCTACGCCGTCGATGCCTCAAACCCCACCGACCTCTGGCGCTTTGTTATCATCAACATCCCCCAACCACCCGCTGGCGGCGGTGAATCCTATGCCGTCATGGAACCATTCTCCATCGAACTCCCCCCTGGCACTTATCGCCTCTTCGCTTGGAGCGAAGATGGTTCCGATTATGTCGCTCACGCCACCACCCTCGGCGGCTGGCAAACTGTCACCGTCACCGCTGATGAAACCAAGGCCAACATCAATCTCTGGCCCCCCGATAGCCGCTACTGTGCCCGCTTCGCCATCCCCGCCTCCCCCGATAACCTTTTCGCTGGCACCACCCCTAACTGTGGCGCTGCTATCCGTGGTGTCCTCCTCGAACCTCCCACCGATGCCTTCTATATCGATGTCTATGCCGTTGCTGTCAACGACCCCACCAAATATTACAAAACGAGCATCAGCCAAGAACTCGATGGCTCTTTCCCCGTTTACGAACTCTTAGTCGACCCCGGCAGTTACGAAATCTATGCCTACGCCGATGAAACCGATTACGGTTGGGGCTATGCGCCTGATGGTGACAATCTCAACCAAGTCAACGTCGCTAACAACAGTACCATCCTCTCTGATGCCAATCTCAACCCCCACATCAGCGCCAACAAATGTCATGGCTTTGACATGCCCGATTCCCCCGATGGCACCTATTCCGGCCCCATCGCCACCGGTCTTGTCCCCTGTGATGACAACAACAACCCGCTCTGGAATCGCCAACCCGCCCAACAACTAACCACTGTCGAACTAGCCGCTGGTACCAGTCAAGCCTACAACCTTGACGGCGATTCCGATACCACCAACGATATCCAATTCACCGATAATGGCGGCCAATTACAAATCCAAATTCAAAATGGAACCCGTCTCTACCGCGGCCTCGGCCCCAACTACGCCCACGATAACGGCTGCCCCCGCGCTTGGGAAGAAAATCAAGCCGACTTCACCACCACTCCCTACATCATCACCGTCACCGACCTCTGCGTCTACACCTCCCAAGGCAACTTAGCCGAACTCAACATCTCCCTCGTCGCCACCACCGACACCAGCTTCGAATTCTCCTTCACCACCACCCTCTACACCCCCAACACCAGCCAATAACCCCCTAAACACAAACGGGGTGATTGGGAAATAATTCCCAATCACCCCGCCCAACGTCATTTCGAACGGAGTTTTGCCCGTCCCACCCCACTTCAAACCCACCACTATAAAAAGGGCAAAATGGAGTTGAGAAATCTGCCTGAGTAACACATTAACCAACCCATCCACAGGTTTGATCCATTATCAAACCCAAGTTATTTAAACCTATCATTCCAGTGCAGCGGCTGTCCGTTTTTCTTATGTCAACAACCACTTACAGCCCGATCAAGGCTGTCATCCTCGCGAAAGCGGGGATCCACTCCTAAAATCACCTTTATTTCGGCTTCGTTCTCCGCAAATCCTACCTGCTCAACAAAAACGGACAGCATCGGCGCAGGCCAGAATCTACCCCCAAAATCATCTCTAATTTGGCCTCGTTTCCACAAACCACATCTCACTCTCAAATCACCCTCCAAACCTCCTTCGAGGAGACTACCGTTTTTTAACATGCCACTCCCCACACTGAAGGTGGCGCGATTTGTTAAATCGCCAGACTTCCAACTGAACACCCCTCCTCGCTTCACCAACACCCAAAAATCTGTCCAATCCCCAAAATCCGCGTCAAAACCTTCAAACCTAATCAAATCACCCCCCAACTCAAGCAAAACACCCCTACCCCTCCTCCACCATACTCAACAACGCCTCATACCCCGCCAACTCCGCTTTCCCCCGCCCCGATAACCGCCCCAAATCACGCTGATGCTGCATCGCCCGAATCTTACGCCGCGTCTTCCGCGGCAAATTAATCTTCTCATTAACCAACAAACCCGTCACCGTTTGCCGCTGATGCGGCCGCTGAATCCGAATCTTCTTCTTTTTCTGAATCGCATACCCCTCCTCCTGCAAAATCTTCTTCACCATCGGCACCACATTACGTTGTCGCCACCCAAATTTCGGGAACGAAAAAGTCAAATCATCCGCATACCGCGTATACTCCCCCTTCAGCTTCGCCGCCAAACCCGCCAACCGCTTATCCAAACGCCGATTAACCGCATTACTCAACGCCGGACTCGTCGGCGCCCCCTGCGGCAAATGCCCCCGATAACAACAAATATTCGTCAAAATATGCGCCGCCGGCTCACTCCACCCAATCGCTTGCCAAAATAACATCACTTGATGCGCCTTAATCGTCGGGAAGAAATCTTTCAGATCAATATTAATCACCACTTCCTGCCCCACATGCGGCCGCGCATTATCCACAATCGACTTCCCCGCCACAAAGCCAGTCGCCGCCTCATGTAACGGCAACTCTTTCAACAACTTTTGATAAACCAACCTCTGTAACCCCTTCAACTGATCATTAGGCGCTTCAATCGTGCGCCACCCTCCCCGTTTCTTCCGAATCTTAAATGTCTGATACCGATAACGAGATGGCAACCCTTTTTGCCACGGTTGAATCTCCCCCTCTTGCATCCCCAACCACTCGGCCAACACCCCCACATCACGCCCCCGCCGCCCCCGAAACCGATCAATAATTCGTCGAAAGAAACCCATCTTACGCCTCCATTTGCCCCCAACCAAATAAAAAAAAGCCAAGGGCTTTGCTTCAAGGGGTCTTAAATAAGCACGACCACCCCATATAGCGCGCTATATGGGGTGGTCGTGCTTATTTAAGACCCCATCACGCTAACTTTCTCAAGCACATCCGTGCCCGGTTGACGAATCATCAACCTATGCTTTCGCATCGCCAAAGCCCTTGGCTATAAATACAATTTTTATTGTAGCATAAAGCACTCCCTCTTGCCAATGACCTACACCACACCAATCCGCCCCAATATCACTAAATACACTAATTCCAAAAACCACCATAACAATATACCTTAACCACAAATAACCCTGACAACACCAACCTTGCCCTTAAATCAATAAAAAAAGCCCCAAAATCTGCGTCAAAACCACCAAACCTCACCCCCACCAAAATCTACCCTCCCACCGCACAACCAAAAAAATCCCCAAAATCCCCAAAATCCGCGTTAAAATCTCCAAATCTCCCTCCCACCAAAACCTCACCTCCACCACACAACCAAAAAATCCCCAAAATCCGCGTCAAAACCCACCAAACCTCACCCCTACATATAATGACAACAGCAAATTTCCGATTATTTTGTTTACACTCTACTAAATGTAACCTATATTACACCCTTCCTGTCTACCACCTCACAGCATACCCCTCCATAATCTACTATAATATAAACAACTGAAACGAAAAAGCTAAGATAAAGAATTTTGGTTCTCCTTTTCCTCCTCTACAGAAAAAGCCCCCGCGCGGGGGCTTTTTCTGTAGAGGAGGAAAAGGAGAACCAAAATTCTTTATCTTAG
>DATHYN010000025.1:0-14599 GCA_035459145.1 Anaerolineae bacterium
GGGGCAGAGTGATGAAGGGCGGGTTATTCCTTTGTCACAATATTGGGATATGTTAGAAAATAGCATTGCGGGTTTAGCGGGGGTAGAAGATTTGACGGCTGATGAGCAGATGTTTCGGCGGCGGGCGATAGCGGGGCAGTGGGAGTTGATTGATGGGGTGGATGTGGGGGAGGAGGTCGTTTTGATTGATACGGATTATTTAGTTGAGCGGTTGGATAATGAGGCGGTGACGATTGATGAGTTGCGGCGACATTTTCGGCGTCATTTGCAGGTGCGTAGTGAGTGGCCGCAGAGATTGCCGGTGGCGGGGGCGACTGAAGAGTTAGCGAAGATATTAGAGGGGTCGGCGTATCAGTGGGAGGATGTGGCCGAGTCGAATGTTTTGACCGATATTGTGGAATGGTTTACGCGCAATTTTTATAGGTTATTGACACGGCCGTTTTCGTCGGGTGGGTGGACGGCGGTGGTGACGATTGTGGTGTGGGTGTTTTTGATGTTATTGGTGGGGATTGTGTTTTGGCAATTGCGGGCTAATTTGGTGCAAGAGGCGAACTTTGATCCGTCATTGGCGGATGAGGCGGTTTTGTTGACGGCGGAAACGGCGTTAACCAAGGCGAAAGATTTATCGGGGGAGGGGGATTATCGGACGGCGGTGCGTTATTTATATTTATCGACATTGTTACGATTAGAGGAGAAGGGGAAGTTGGCGTATGATCGGTCGCGGACGAATCGGGAATATGTACGTAGTATGGCGCGGCAGCCGGAGATTGCGGCGATTTTGCAGGGGGTGATTGAGGTGTTCGATCGCGTTTGGTATGGTTTTGAGCCGTTATCGGTGGAGGAGTATATGCATTACGAGCAGCAGGTTGAGCAGTTGCGGCAGATGAGGTGATGGGGTATGCGATTTAATCGGGATGCGATGATGGTGTTAGGTTTGGTGGTCACGATGATTTTGTTGGTGGTGTGGGCATCGTGGGAGGATTTGGTGCGTGATGGGGCGCCGGATTTATCGACGTATTCGATTGAGCCGACGGGGGCGGGGGCGTTGCGGGAATGGTTTGATGAGATGGGGTATGAGGTGGTGGATGATGTGTTGTTTGAGCGGGGGGTGGCGCCGCCGGCCGAGGCGGAGATGGCTTTTATTTTGGCCCCGACCTTGACGGTGGGGGAGTTAGATTGGCGGGCGATTGATCGGTGGGTTGAGCGGGGTGGGGTATTGGTGGTGGCGGATGATCGGTTGCAGTTTACCTCTCCATTTCAGTATTATGAGGTTGATTTTGGGGTGGCAAACGAGAAGATTGGGCGATTAGAGGTGCAAAATCCGCATTGGCGTTGGCCGGCGCAGGTGACATCGGTACCGGTGGAGACGTTAACGCATTTAGCGTGGGAGCAAGATAACGAGGATTTGCCTGAGGATATGATGATTCATTTGGCGACGGCGACCGAGCCGGTTATGGTGTCATTTCCACGGGGTGAGGGGGTTGTTTTTTTGACGACGGCGACGCATCCGTTCACGAATCAAGGGCTTAAGGAGGTGGGGAGTGGGGAGTTTGTGTTAAATTTATTGGCTTATGTACCGGCAGGGGGGATGATTTGGTTTGATGAGTGGCATCACGGGATTCGAAATTTGTTTGAGGGGGAGTTGCCAGCGAATAGTGGGCCGTGGGGGTGGTTGACAAGTACACAGTGGGGGCGGGTTGTTTTATACATGATGGTGGTTATTTTTGGGGCGGTGGTATTGGCGCGGCGGGGGTTTGGGCGGCCGGTGCCTTTGCCTGATACGTATCAGCGGCGTTCGCCAGTTGAGTATGTGACGGCGGTGGCTAATTTGCAGCGCCGAGCGGGACATCAGGCGGCTGTTTTAGGGCAGTATCGGCAACAGTTAAAGCGGGGCTTGGGGCAACGTTATCGGATTAATCCTACCTTGCCAGACCAAGAATTTGTGCAACAATTGTTAGCGTATGAGCCAGATTTAGATGAACAGGCGTTGGTTAATTTATTCAATCGGTTAGCGAATAAGCGTATGAGTGAAGATGAGTTGGTGAGAGTGGCGCGTGAAGTCACGGATTGGTTATCAAACTAGAAATTAAGGAAAAAGAAAGATATGCAGCCAGAACAGATACAAGAGATGTTTCAGCGTTTGCGTCAAGAAGCGGATAAAGTGTTGGTGGGATTAGAAGAGCCATTTGAACTGTTGATGATCGCGTTATTGACGGGGGGGCATGTATTATTAGAAGGGGTACCGGGAACGGCGAAGACGTTGATGGCGAAAACGATGGCGCATTTGGTACAGGCGAAATTTACACGGGTGCAGTTTACCCCAGATTTGATGCCATCTGATATTTTGGGGACCAGCGTCTTTGATATGAATAGTGGGACGTTTCATTTGCGCAAGGGGCCGGTTTTTACGCAGATTTTGTTAGCGGATGAGATTAATCGGGCACCGGCGAAGACGCAGGCGGCGTTGTTAGAGGCGATGGAAGAGAAGCAGGTGAATTTAGAGGGAGAGCGACATGTGTTAGAGGCGCCATTTATGGTGATTGCGACGCAGAATCCGATTGAGTATGAAGGGACATATCCGTTACCGGAAGCGCAGTTGGATCGGTTTTTGTTTAAGATTTTGGTGCCGTATGCGGATATTGAGACGGAGATAGAGGTGTTGCGACGGTATCATGAGGGATTTGATGCGCATAAATTGGCCTCAAGTGGGTTGCAGGCGTTGTTGCCGCCGGAAGCGATTTTGGCGGCACGGCAGGCGATTGAGCAGATTGTGGTGGAGGAGGGGGTTTTGCGTTATATTGCGGAGTTGGTGGCAGCGAGTCGGCAGTCACGGGATTTGGTATTGGGGGTGAGTACACGGGCGGCGACGAATGTATTGTTGGCGTCGAAGACGTTGGCGGCATTGCAGGGGCGGAGTTTTGTGACGCCAGATGATGTGAAGACAGTAACGCCGGCGATTTATCGGCATCGGTTGATATTGAAGCCGGAGGCGGAGATTGAGGGGTTGGATGCGGATGCGGTGGTTCGGCGGTTATTGGGGCAGGTTGAGGTGCCGCGTTAGCGGCTGAGGGGCATATTGATGCGTTTTCATATTACAGGGCGAATGACAATTTTGTTGTTGTTGGCGGCACCATTGATGGCGTTGGGCAATTGGTTGCCAACGACGTGGTTGGTGGGTTTTTATTTGGTGGTGATGGTCGCCTTGATGGTGGCTGATTGGCGCTGGGCGGGTGATATTTCACGATTTCAGGTGACGAGGACGCATGATACGAAGTTGAGTTTAGGGGCATCGAATCCGATTTATTTGGAGGTGCGTAATCGGTGGGTACGGGGGGTGCGGTTTTGGTTACGGGATGAGCCACCAGATCAGTTTGAGATTGAGAAGTTATTATTTGAAGGGGATTTAGGGGGGCGAGCGAGTTGGACAGAGACCTATCATGTGACGCCACGGCGGCGGGGGGATTATATGTTTGGGGATATGGTGTTACGGTGGCGGGGGCCGTTGGGGTTGGTGGTGCGTGAGGGGATGGTTGAGGCGGCGGGGGGGGTGAAGGTGTATCCGAATTTGTTGGCGGTGCGACGGTATGAGTTGTTATTGCGTCAGAATCGGTTGCATGAGATGGGTTTGCGGAGCGCGCGGATGTTGGGGCAGGGGACGGAGTTTGAGCGATTGCGGGAGTATACGCCGGATGATGAGTATCGGCGGATCAATTGGAAGGCGACGGCGCGGCGGCGGCGGCCGATTGCGACCCAGTATCAGACGGAACGGAGTCAGAATATTATTGCGGTTTTGGATACGGGGCGGATGATGCAGACACCGGTGGCACAGATTGCGAAATTGGATTATGTGATTAATGCGGTGTTGTTGTTAGGGTATGTGGCGACAGGGATGGGGGATAAAGTTGGGTTGATGACGTTTGCGGACGAGGTGCAATCTTATCTGAACCCTAGACAGGGACAAGGACAGTTTTATCGGATGTTGGAGACATTGTATGGGATTGAGCCGCAACGGGTAGAGCCGAACTATCAGCGTGGGTTGAGTTACTTGGCGAGTAAGCATCGGAAACGGTCATTGATTATTATTTTTACGGATTTGAGTGGGGGAATGACGATGGATTCGTTGGTATCACATGTGTCGTTATTGGCGAAGCGGAATTTGCCGTTGGTGGTGACGATTAGTGACCCGGAAGTGGTGGCGGCGGCGGCGCAGAAGCCAGAGGATAGTTTGGGGGTTTATCAGCGGGCGGCGGCGAATCAGTTGTTGTGGGATCGGCAAGTGGCGTTGGATACGTTGCGGCGGCAGGGGGTGTTGACATTAGATTTGCCGGCGAATCAGTTGTCGTTTGGGGTGATTAATCGGTATTTGGAGTTGAAGGGGCGGGGACGGCTGTAGCGGCGGGGAGGATTTGGTAGAGGTGGGCTTCTTGCCAGCTGTTGATTTCTTGGAGGCGGGGGGATGATTCTTCGCCGTTATAGAATGGTTTGAGAGGGCGCGGGTGGTTGTGGTCGATGAGGAGATGGGTGGCGCCGTAGCGGTCGGCGACGGTGAGGAGGGTGTCGAGTGGTTCGTTGGGGATACTGAGGGCGGCGAGGTGGGTGTAGTAGCTGAAGCCGGGGGCATTGCCGACAAAGACGACGGCATCGGATGGAAGTTGGTCAGCAGCGGCTTGATAGGTTGAGGGCGGGGTGATGATGACAGTGGAGGGGACGAAGAGACGGCCGAAACTGAGGCTAAAAGCGATTAGGATGAATAGAGCGGCGAAGATTGGTTTGGCGCGGGCGGGTTGCCAATGGGAGAGAAGGCGGGAGGCGATGGTGTCGATGGTGGAGCCGATGCCGCTGGCGGCGAGGGGCATGAACCAAGCGTGGAGGGCGATACTGGAGTGGAAGAGGCCGCCACGTTGGCCGGGGAAGGTGAAGACGAGACTCATGGCGGTGTAGAGGAAGATGGTATAGAGGATGAGAGGGCGCAGGTAAGCGGGGTGGCGGCGGCTGTTGGTGACGAGGCCGATGAGAAGGAAGGGGGTGAGGAAGATAAGGCCGTTAATGGCGATAAAGTTGAGGATTGAAAAGTTGATGGCTTGTATTTTGGAGGAGAGGATATTGTCCCAGCCCCAAGCGAGGTAGCTATCGAGGGTGAATTGACGGCCGTAGGCGAAGATGTCGTTGTAGTTGGTTAAGAAGATAGTTTGGGTACCGGCGATGGGGAGGGGGTAGCCAAGGGTTTGCCAGTTGCGCCAGAACCAGCCAGCGGTGATGATGAGATAGCCGGCGAAGAGGGCGAGGATGTTGAGGGTGAGGGGGCGTAGTTGGTCATGTAGTTGTGGTAGGTTGGGTCGTTGCCAGTTGAGGGCGTTGCCGAGGGCGATGAGGCCGGCGAGGCCGAGGAAGAGGATGCCATCGGCGCGGGTGAGGTGGGCGAGGCCGGTGAGGAGGCCGATGGTGAGCCAGTGGCGGTAGTGGCGGGGGTGGCCGAGGTTGAGAATGATGAGGGCGCCGAGCCAGGCGAAAGGGGCGAAGGTTTCGGGTTGGTTCCAGCTATTGGCGTAGAAGCCGCCGGCGGTGGTGAAGAGGGCGGCGGTGATGTTTTGCCAGCGTTGGCCGCCGAGGCGGTGGCTGATGTAGTAGCTGAGGAGGGGGAGAGTGCTGGTGAGGAGCCAGAAAGGGAGTTGGGCGGCGCGGAAACTGTTGTTGAGGGTGTAGCCGAGGGCGGCGAGGATGGAGGCGAGGGGGGGCCAGTAGCTGTGGCTGGGAGTGGGGAGGGTGGTGGGGTTGTCGAGGTATTGCCAGATGATAGGTTCGGTGAAGGCGTGGGTGTTGGCGAGGAGACGGCCGTTGAGGGTGTAGTAGTGGGCGTCCATGTAGGCGGGTTCAGGGGTGAGGGCGACCCAAATGGCTTGGATGAGGCCGGAGATGATGAAGAGGATGAGATAGTCGTAATTAAATGCTTTTTTATCCATTTTATCCATGGGGGGATTGTAGCGTGGAATGGGGAGGGTGCAAATTATTAGAGGGTGCCATGGTTGTTAAGATAATGTGAGGTCGAGAATTAATTAAGCCGATGTAAGCATTGGTTAGGGTATGGTTAGGGCAGATTTCTTGACTTCATTTTGCCCTGTTTAAGGTGGTGGGTTTGGCGTGGGGAGAGACGGGCAAAATTGTGCTCGAAATGACGTTGGGAAGGGGGGATAATCGAACTTCAGGTTAGGGTAGGTTGTATTGGACCCAGTTGGTTTTCGTGGTGCGGATGTAGGTATTGGTATTGGCGGCGGTGAAGAACCAGGTGTTGGGGATTTCGGGGGAGAGGTTGGCTTGGTATTGGACGGGGAGTTGGCCTTCGGGGGTGGTGGCCCAGCCGAGGGCGTTGCTGATGTGGGGGTTATTGCGCCAGACGAGGCCGAAGCCGCGGACGGGCATGTGGTAGCCGGCGGGTGGGGTGGGGGTGTTGGTGGGTTCTTCTTGGTTGTTGAGCCAGTCATCGGTGAAAACGGCCGTTGAGCCATCTTCCATCAGAACAAAGATAAGATTACCTTCGGGCGTAGGGAGCCAATACATGTGACCATGTTCAAATGGTTGCTGGGCGGCGAGCAAAGTGACAACTGGGTTGGCGGGGCAGATAATGTCGTCAGCGTTGAAATGGTTGGTGTGCAGACAGGTTAAATCGAGGGGGATGGAGGTGGATTTGATACGGCCGTTTAGTGCATGGTGGGCATGAAGGGAGATCGTGGCATTTTGGAGGGGAATATCTTTGCCGATGGCGATATTGCCACGAGGGCCTAAATTGGTGAAGGGGACGACGATATCAGAGGCTTGGACCGTGATACGGGTATAAAGTGCCCCGCTCGTATCCCAACTGAAATCGAAAAAGGTGATGTTGAGGGCAGGATCGTAGGTGGTGGTGACATTGAATTGGTTGATGGTCATCGTTTCGGGGATGGGAGGTGTGTAGAGGGTGTTGATGAGAAGGTCGAGATAGGCGGCATCGGTATCTATTTGGAGATAGTTGATGGTGTCAGGTTGTTGGTGGAGGAAGGTGATGAGGGCGGCGGGGGTGCGGCCGCTGGTGTTGGGGTTGGCGGCGCGGATGGTGCGGGCGGGGTAGCCGTTGTTGAGGGTGACGGGGGTGATGATGGGATTGGGGCCGTATGGTAATAAGGTGTGGTTAGCGGCTTCTTGGGTGATGTCGTCGAGATTGCGGCCGGCAGATAGGTGGCCGAGGATGAAGGCATAAGTACCATCGCCGAAGCCTTCGTTGCCATTGAGAGGAGTCCAGGAAGCGGGATAGTCGAAGCTGTAGGCGCGAGAGGGGTGTTGGTATGTGGTTGTGTTGTTGGGGGATGGGGGAAGGGGGGTAGGGGGGAAATTGGTGGCTGTGGGGGGGATGTTTTGTGGGATTTGGGGTAAGTAGAGGGTTTGGCCTGGCTCGAGGCGGTTAGGGTTGGTGAGACAGTTGATGTTAATGAGGGTGTTGGTGGTGGTGTTGGTGCGACTGGCGAGGACAGAGAGAATGTCGCCGGGTTGGACTTGGTAGGTGATCCAATCGGTGGGCGGCGTGCAGGTGGGTGTGGTGGTGAGGTCGGTGGTGGCGGTAGGTTGAGGTGGGGTTGAAGTGGGGTTGAGGTTGGTATTGATGGTGGTGGCGGTGGTGAGGGGGAGTAGGTTGTCGGCCGTGGGGACGACTGGGGGACTGCTTACAAGATTGCCGATGGGAGCGGGTTGTAGATTACTGGTTTTGGTTGGGGGGCTGTCATCTTGTGGTAGACAAGCGACTAAGAGAAGGGAACATATGAGAAAAAATAGAGAGCGTGGCGACAACATGATTGAATCCTTTGTGTAGGTATGGAAGATTTTCTAGGTGTGACTGTGAGTTTTATTTGCTGTCCTAGAACGATTTTAGAGACTTTTTTACTTCTTTCTTCTATTATGTCTGAAATGAGAGACTGTTTCTCGACGGATTTTATACGGTTAATCGTCGTGTTGCCATTGATTGGTTAAATAAAGAAGGTTAAGCGAGTGGTAGGTTTGGCTTCTCGCTGCATTTTTTGTAAATGAGCCAAATTTTTTTGAGCCATGGTGGTCATAATGGTGTCAACAATTTCTTGGGCGATATGGGCCATGGCATTTAAATGGATGGCGGCATCATCGTAGTTTGCTTGGGTGGCTAAAATGACGGCTAGATTATTGTGTAGGTAGCCCATTCCCTTTTTGAATTGAAATTCGGTCGCTAATTGTAATCCTTGTGCAAATAGTTGGTGGGCTAAGTCAGGTTGGTCGATTAGGTAGTAAAGTGTTCCCAAACTTTTTCTCAACAGTACCTGATGCATCAAATCGTCTGTTTTTTGAGCGGCGTCTAAGCCTTCTTGATAGAGTTCTTCAGCGTGGGTATAGTGGCGGTTGTTGAGGGCGATGCCACCTAATTCAGCGACGATGATGATTAATAGGTCCGAGTAGGCGTGTTGTCTGGCCGAGGGTAATGCTTGCGTTAATAGTTGTTGGGCCTCATCTGGCTTTTTTTGGCAGGCGGCGATAACGCCTTGTTCGGTGAGAAAGGCTGTGTGCCAGTAGGGGGCGGTTAAGGTTGATAGTATCGTTGCCCCTTGTTGTAAATAGGTTGTGGCTGAGTCTAGTTTTTGTTGATAGCGCATCAGTTGTGCTTGGTAAAAGTAGAGTTGGGCTGTTTGTAGGGGGGTGTGTGGTTGTTGCTGGGCTATTTGGAGCCAGGCGGTGGCCCACTGGTATTCGCCATGAGCGAGCATAAAGGGGAGGATGGCGCAGACGCCACGGCCGAGCCAATCAGACCAGTTGTGTTGTTGGGCACAAATTAGCGCGTGACGTATATTGGCTTCTTCTGGTGATAAGAGGGGCATATTCGTTTTGTTGGTGGCGGCCAAAGTGACAAAATAGGAGACCATGCGCTCCCACAAAGATAAATCGATACCTTGTTCACGCAAATGGGTTTGTAATAAGGGGGAAATATGTAAACGTTGTTGGGGGAGTTGTTCGATTAATGAACGACGTTGCAGTTGTTGGATATGTTGGGTTAGTTGGGGGAGGGGTTGGTGGCTAATTGTTTGCAAGGCGGTTACTGAAAGGGAGTTGCCACCAGCACAACTTAGAGCTTGTAAACAGAGGTATTGGTCTGGGGTTAAGGTATTCAAACTCCAAGCGAAAAGTTGAGACAAATTGGTGGCATCTATTTCGAGTGAGGAGAGGGGCATTTGGTTTAGTTGGTGGAGGAACTCGGCCGGGGGGAGGTGTCCTAAACGCATTTGCCCAGCGGCTAAGGTTAAAGCGAGGGGATGGTAACCTAATTTTTGGGCAATTTGTTGGGCATAGGGATGCCACTCCGTTTGCCATTGGTTGGGGAGTAGGTGAGCGAACAGAGCGGGGACAGTCTCTTTTTCATCGGCCCAAGAGGTGAGATGCCAGTGGTGAGCGCCTTCGAGTAGCAATAAGTCTCGTTGTCGACTGGTGATGAGGACGCGGCAGGGGCCGTGGCCAGGTAAGAAAGGGGTGATTTGTGCGCCCTCGGCCACATTATCCAGCAGTAACAGAGCCCGTTTTTGTTGTAGCAGAGTACGCACCATCTGGCCGCGGCTATTGATATCCGGGTAAGGGGTGACATCAGCGCCATAAGTGGCGGCTAGAACGCGCAAAAGGGAAAGTGGCTCATTGTTATCGAGTTGGAGCCATAAAATACCATCGGGGAATTGATGTTGTAGGCGATAGGCTAATTCGCGGGCGATGGCGGTTTTGCCGATGCCGGGCATACCGGTGATGACGACAGGGATGCCATCCCCGTCTTGTAAAGCTTGTTCTATTTGTGTTAGTTGTGTGGCGCGACCGACAAAGTAGGGGAGGCGGGGAGGGGCTTGTTGGGGAGGGTGGGGTAATGATGGTGTGGTGGGTGGTGGCGTGGGATTGAGAGGCCATTGGGCTTGGGTGGCGGTGGGTAGTTCGGGGTAGAGTTCGGCTAGGGGTGGGTGGTGGGCAGCAAGTAGGAGTTGATTGGTTTCATGGGAGGATAGGCGCATGGCCGAGGCTAAAGCGATTAAATCGCGCCAATGACGAGGGCGGCGGACACGGCCATTGAGCCAGTTGACGATGGTTGTTTTGGGGATGTTAGAGCGGCTACTTAGTTGGCCCGGTGTGTAGCCGGTGGTGTGTAATAAAGCTTGCAAAGTTTGTTGAAAGTCCATAAATGATCCGTTTGGTACGTTATTGGTACGAAATGATAGCAGATTTTAGGTGTGAAGACATTTATTATAAAGGTAGCTGAAAAGAGTTGTTTGATGGGGTAGAGTTCCTTCGACTGCGTTTTGACCTTTGTTTAGTGGATAGGATTGGCAGAGAACGAAACAGTTTATTTATTATTGGAGATGAAAATGTATATTAGAACGATGAAAATGTTTTTAGTTATTAGTAGTTGCTGGGTGGTTTTATGTGCGTGTGGGGCGCCGGAGGGGGGGGAGGTGGCCGAGGGGGGTGAAGATGCGACGGTAGCGGTTACGGTGACAAGCACAATGGCACCGACAAGTACGCCACTGCCGACGGCAACTATGGCGCCAACGGCCACGCCGGAACCAGTTACGGCGGGTAATGCTATGTATCGTGGTGGAGTGGCGCGGACGGGGGTGTATGATGTGGAGGCAGTGGCCAAGCAAGGGGCGTTGAGGTGGCAATTTGAGAGTGGGGGAGAGGTGCATTCATCACCGGTTGTGGTTGATGGTGTTGTTTATGTGGGGAGTGATGATGGTTTCTTTTATGGTTTGGATGGGATGACGGGGGAAGTGGTGTTGCAATTAGAGATTAAGGGTAAATTGTTTTCATCGGTGACGGTGGTTGATGGTCGGGCTTATTTTGGGTCTGATTTTGGTCTGTATGGGGTGGATTTAGCGACGGGGGAGATTGCGTGGCATTATCGGCCAGAAAAGGGTAGTGCGCGGGTGCGGTCGTCGCCGGTTTATGTGGATGGGGTGATTTATGTGGGGAGTGATAATGGCCGTGTGTTAGCGGTGACGGCTGATGATGGGTCGTTGCTGTGGGAGACGAATATTGGGATTGCGATGTCGTCGCCGGCGGTGGCGGATGGTCGCTTGTTCTTAGGGAATGAGCGGGATGGTTTGTATGCGTTAGATCTGGCGACAGGTGACCTTTTATGGCATTTCAAGACGGGTAAAGGGATGTTTGCGTCACCGGCGGTGGTTGATGATGTTGTTTATTTTGGGACGTTAGCGGGCAACTTTTATGCGGTTAATGTGGCTGATGGGGGTGAAATTTGGCGTGTTAATATTGGTAAAGGGGTGGTGTCATCGGCGGCGGTGGTGAATGGACGGGTTTATGTGGGTAGTTTGGATCAGCATTTGTATGCGTTAGAGGCGGAAACGGGGGAGGTGGTGTGGCGATTTAAAACGGAGCATGAAGTGTATGGGTCGCCGAGTGTGGCGCAAGGTGTGGTCTATTTTGGGAGTGATGATACGTATGTGTATGCGGTAGATGGGGAGACGGGGGAATTGGTGTGGAAGTATGGTACGGGCGGCTTTATGGGGAGTTCGCCGGCGATTGGGGAAGGGGTTGTTTATTTTGGGAGTTATGATGGGTCGGTGTATGCGGTAGAGTAGTGGATGAAGGGGATGCTTAGCGTGAGATGGTAAGCATCCCCTTTTTTGTTTATTCCCCTTCGACGGTGCGGCCCGTTTGGCGCCAAGCGCGTTTGGCGTCTTGGTAGCCCATGTTGTAGACATTTTGATGGCCGTCGGTGGTGTAGCTGATGATTTGTTCGACGGGGATGGGGGCGTGGGGGGCGACGATGATGGGGTCGGGGAGTTGTTTATAGCTTTTTTGGAAGATATCGGGGACGCCGTCATTGTTTTCATCGATGAGGAGTTGGGGGTCGATATCTTGGGAGCCGGTCATATGTTGGCGGAGGGCCATGTTGGCGGCGCGGAGGCGGGCGTTTTCGAGTTGGAGGCGCATCAGTTCGTTGACGTGGCGGAATAGTTTGAGGTCTGATTGGAAGGAGGCGAGGAGGGCCCATTCGAGGGTCATGCTGGCGGCGCCGACGAGGCCGGATGGTTCTTGGGCGGGGGGTGGTGAGCCGTCGTCGTCCCAGGGGGTCATGATGACGACGACGATTTCTTCGGCACCGGCGTCGATGGCGGGGCCGAGGGGGGTGTTGGCGACGGTGGCCCCGTCCCAGTAGTAACGGCCGTGGAGTTCGGTGGCGGGGTAGACGATGGGGATGGAACAGCTGGCGATGATGTGGTCGAGGGTGAGGTGTTCGCGGCGCATTTGGCTGGGGTAGATGTCGGGGCTGTTGCCGAAAACGTGGAGGTGGCCGGTGGAAATTTCGGTGGCGGTGACGCGGAGGTGGATGGGATTGTTTTTGTCATTGATGCGGTCGAAATTGAGCCATTTTTCGTTGATGAGGGTTTGGCGGAGGGGGTCGGTATTGAGGAGGAAGGTGCCATTGAGGGGGTTGAGGTTAGGGCGTTGGACATCTTTGGTTTTGAGGCGGCGCCACATGGCCCAGAGGGATTGGGCGGTGTGACCGGAGGCGATGGCGGCGCCGTTGACGGCGCCGATGGAGGTGCCAACGATGATGTCTGGGGTCCAATCATGTTCTTCGAGGAAGCGGAGGACGCCGACGTGGTAGGCGCCGCGACCGCCGCCGCCGGAAAGGACTAGGGCACGTTTACGGTTATTGTTGTTCACGGGTGATTATCTCCTAAGGGTGAGATACTGCGTTTTTGGCTAGAAAAGGGGATGAGGTGGAATTGTTAGTATGATACCTCTTGATGGGAGTGTGAACAAGGGGGGTGAAGAATTTGGGATTGGCTTAGGGTGTGTTTGAACTGAGTTGGGGGTTGGTTCGATTAGATTTGGTGGATTTTGACGCGGATTTTGGGGATTGGACGGATTTTTTTAGTTGGCGAGGAGAGGAGGGGTATTTGGTTGGAAGGTTGGCGATTTTATAGTTTGGAGGGCATCAACTGAGTTCAAACATACCCATTGGCTTATTGTAACCTGAAGTCGATAATTGATTAAATCGGTGGATGAGTTGGTGAATGTGTTGTTAGGGTAGATTTCTCGACTTCGTTCAATCCTTGATTTATGGGTGAGGTTTGTCGAGGGCGGGGCGGATTGAACTGCGCTCGAAATGACGTTGGGAGGGGGTGAGGCTGGCGCACAATGCCGCGTCATTATGGATGTGTGATGAGAGCGAGGTCGTGGAAAGGGTAGAGGCTAGGGGTAGCTGGGGTGGGTGGGTGGGTTTGTGGGGAGGGTTTGGGAGGCGGCGGTGATGAGGGTGGCTAGTTCGTGGATGGTTTGGTCGTCGGGGTGGGTGGTGCGGAGGTGGTTGATGGTGGTTTGGAGTTGGGCCCAGTCGGCGGGGGTGGCACCCTCGCGGAGGAGGTGGGCGTAGTGCATGACGGCGGTGGCGAGTTGCCAGTCGGTTTGGTTGTGGGGGGTAGTGAGGGTGGTGACGGGGACGGATTTGACGAGCTCACGGATGGTGGTATCGAGTTGTTGGAAGCGGAGTTGAACGCGCATCATTTCGGCTGGTGGCGAGGCTGGGGTGGTGGGATTGACGTCGTTGGCGAGGATGATTTCGTAGAGGGCGGTGACTTGGTGGCCGGCACCTATTTCACCAGCGTCGACAGTGTCGTTTCGAAAATCTTCATCGGCGATGGCGCGGTTTTCGTAGCCGATGAGGCGGTAGTGGGTGACGATGTTGGGGTTGAAGGCGACTTGGATTTTGGCATCGTAGGCGATGGTCATGAGGGTGGGGAGGAGGTTGTCTTTGAAGAGGCGGTTGGCTTCGGCGGGGGTGTCGATGTAGGCGTAGACGCCGTCGCCTTGGTTGGCGAGTTGTTCCATGAGTTGGTCGTTGTAACTGCCGAGACCAAAGCCAAAGGTGCTGAGGGGGATGCCGTTTTGGGCATGGGTGAGGATGGTGTCAGCGGTAGTGGCACCGACGTTGGCAACGCCATCGGAACAGAGAATGAGGCGGGTGAGGGTGCCATCTTGGTGGTAGTCGGCGGCGAGTTGGTAGGCGAGTTTGAGTCCTTCTTCGGCGTAGGTGCTGCCATTGGTTTGGAGTTGGTTGATGGCGGTTTCGATGGTTCGGCGGTGGCTAACGGCCGTTGGCTCAAGGATAATTTCAGCGGTGTCCCCATAGGCGACGATGCCGATTTGGTCGGTGGGGGCGAGTTGGCGGGTGAGGGTGCGTAATGATTGTTGGACGAGGGGGAGGCGGTTGGGGGCGTCCATGGAGCCGGAGACGTCGACGACGAAGATGAGGAGGGCGGGGGGGCGGTTGGTGGCCGAGGGGGTGTAGCCTTGGACCCCGACTTGGATGAGGTATTGGTTGTCAGTAGTACGGTTGGGGGAGGGGGCGGCGTTGATGGTGAAGGCGAAGGTTTCGGCGGCGGTGGGTTGGTTGTAGTTGTAGCGGAAGTAGTTGATATATTCTTCGACGCGGATGGTGGTGGTGGGCGGGAGTTGGTTGTGTTGCACGTATTGGCGCATGTTGGTGTATGAGCCGGTGTCGACGTCGATGGCGAAGGTGGAGAGGGGGTCGGTTTGGGTGGGGGTG
>DATHYN010000026.1:0-5988 GCA_035459145.1 Anaerolineae bacterium
CAACCTCAACGTCCAAGCCATTCCCGCTTACGGCCTCCCCGGCTCCGCCAACCAGATCACCACCACCGTCGGGGCCTTTACCGTCGTCGACCCCGCCAACCCCGTCACCTTCACCGCTCTCCTCAACCTCGACTATCTCACCTTCGAAGGGCACGTTCGCATCTGGGTCCCCGATAGCACCCCTCTCAAGCAAGCCATCAACCGCTACACCATCAGCCTCGACGCTTGGGGTGGTGAAAGCGCCGTCTGGAGCGGCGAAAGCGCCGTCTGGAGCGGCGAAAGCGCTATCTGGAGTGGCGAAAGCGCTATCTGGGGTGGTGAAAGTGCTATCTGGGGTGGACCCTCTCGCGCTTGGGGCGCGCCTTCCGTCTCCCCCGACGGCCAACTCATCATCATCAACACCGACGACCCTTTTGGCCCCACTGGCACCGGCGCTCTCCAAGCCATCGATACCCTCCCCAACCTCCCCTCTTGGTTCACCCTCGTCGGCCAAGCCTACCGCGTCCAAATCCGCCCTGGTTTCACCACACCCATTACCCGCACCATCGCCTTCGACTACCTCCAACGCCAAACCCCGCCCGGCTACGAAACCACCCTCAACATCTACGTCTCCTACGATGAAGGCCAAACGTGGCAACCCCTTCCCACCACCCTCGACACTGACGACAACCGCGCCATCGCCCTCATGGACACCAACTCCCCCGAGGGTATTTACGCCCTCATCGCCACCCTCCCTCTCGTCCAGCTCAATCCCGGTTGGAATCAGTTCGGCTACCCCCTCCTCACCCCCCGCACCGTCACCGCCACCCTCGCCTCGATTGAAAAAGAGTACACCGCTATCTACCACCAAACCAGCAGCGGCACTTGGCGCCTCCACGACCCGGCCGTCCCCACGAACCATCCCAACTACACCCCTCTCGTCAACGAGCTCCACACCCTCACCCTCGGCCAACCCTACCACATCCACATCACCGGCACCACCCCCATCACCCTCTTCGTTGGCGTCCCCAGCAATAACCAACTAACCAACCTACAACCAAACACCTCCCCCCCTGCCACTTACTATGGCCCCATCATCCCAGCACCCACCTTCACCCCCACCATCGGCATGCCCATCACCGTCACCATCAACGGTAATGTCTGTAGCACCGGCACCGTCACCGATGCCGTACCAACCATCCCTCTCGCTTACAAACTCCAAGCAATTGCCGACAATGGTAATGGGTGTGGTAATATAGGTGAAACGGCCGTTTTCCAAGTCGGCCCCTTCCTCATGGATGAAGACATTATCTGGGATAATCGCCAAGCCAACTACCATCCGTTAACGGCCGTTCGTACCATCTGCCAACTCCCTACCCCCCTCACGCCTACCTTCACCACCCTCACCCCCCACCTCTTAATCAACTGGGAAGATGAAACCAACGCCGATACCTACCACATTTACCGCGCCATCAATACCCCTTACCAATTCCCCACCACCCCCTACCTAACCACAACCACCACCGGTTTCTTCGATGCCAACGTCCTCGGCGATCCTGCCACCAACTACTATTACATCATCAAAGCCACCAACCCTTGCGGTTCAACCCCACCACACCGCCTCGGCACCTTTAACTTTGACTTAATCACCGGCACCCCTTAAGGTAGTGCGATTTGACAAATCGCACTACCTTAAGAATGATAAATATCATTCTTGCGCACATAAGGAAAGAAAACAATGCTCAAATTTAATAGAAAAAAATCATCTACAACAAGCAATCTATCCACACCCAATCCCATCTCCCTATCATCTCTTAAATTGATGCTTATCATTACCAACTTACTCCTTTTCTTTTCTTTTCTATTTGTGATAAACAACCAACCCGTCACCGCAACCAGTTTGCCACTCCAAATCCACCAAAAATCATCTACTTTACCACCCTTTGCCAGCAACAACATCAACACCCCACCCACTTTTACCACCCAACTCATTAGCACCGCAATAAGTAGCACCAATACGCTCGCTTGGGGGGATAGCGACGGCGATGGCGACCTCGACCTCGCTGTCGGCAATAATGGCCAAAACGAACTCTATCTCAATGACGGGAAAGGCAACTTTACGCTTGGCGCTTTCCCCACCGATTCCCAAGATACCACCTCTGTCGCTTGGGGTGATATTGACGGTGATGGCGATCTTGACCTCGCTGTCGGCAACTTCAACCAGCCCAATCAACTCTATAGAAATGACAATGACGGCAACTTTTCATTGGCCTCTTTTCCCCTCGATATTCGCAACACCACAAGTTTAGCTTTGGGTGATGTCGATGGCGACGGCGACTTAGACCTCGCCATTGGCAACTTGAATCAACAAAACCAACTCTATCTCAACAATGGGGCAGGCACCTTTACCCTTGGCTCTTTTCCCAACGATTCATCTGTCATGACTCGAAGTATCGCTTGGGGCGACAGTGATGGGGATGGTGACCTTGACCTTGCTGTCGGTAATGAAAATGAGAGAAATCGAATCTACCAAAACGATGGGAGTGGCAACTTTTCTATTGGCAACTTCCCCAACTATATTTATCCCACCTACGCGGTTGCTTGGGGGGATATTAATGGAGATGGTGACCTTGACCTCGCCTTTGGTAATGAAAATGAAAGAAATCGAATCTACCACAATGATGGGACAGGCACCTTCACCATCGGCTCCTTTCCCACCGATATGAACACAACTAGAAGCATTGCTTGGGGCGATAATGACGGTGATGGTGACCTTGACCTATTGGTCAGCAACTTCAATCAACCCTATCAAATCTATAAAAATAATGGGGCAGGCGGTTTTTCGCTCGACAGCTATTCTTCTGATTCGCCTAACAGCAAAAGCATCGCTTGGGGAGATGTTGATAGCGATGGTGACCTTGACTTCATCGTTGGCAATTATGGTCAAGAGAATCAACTCTATATCAATGATGCCGTTGGTAAATTTATACCTACTAGCCTTGCCGCCCCTGAAGACCAGCCCGTTTCCAGTATCGCTTGGGGGGATGCTGACGGTGATGGGGACCTTGACCTCGCTATTGCCACTGATAGCCTAATAAACCACCTATATACAAACGATGGCACAGGCAATTTCTCCAGAAACCTTTTAGACTTCACGGCTAATACCACCAGCATCGCTTGGGGGGATGCTGACGGTGATGGGGACCTTGACCTCGCTATTGGCCGAAATAATTATGAAAATAAACTTTATATCAATGATGGAACCGGAAATTTTTCCAGCAGAACCGTTGCCACTACCACTTATAAAACATATGCCATTGCTTGGGGTGACGCTGATGGCGATGGGGACCTTGACTTAGCTACTGGTAATAATAATGGTCAGCAAAATCAACTCTATCTCAACAATGGAGAGGGTCGCTTTTCTCTTGCACCTTTGCCCGCTGATGCCGATAATACACGTGCTATCGCTTGGGGTGATATTGATAACGATGGCGACCTCGACTTCGCGACCGGCAATGCTAATCATCCCAATCGACTTTACATCAATGATGGTTTGGGAAATTTTAACCTTACCACCTTATCCCCTGATGCTAATAACACATATTCCCTTGCTTGGGGAGATGCCGATGGTGACGGTGATCTTGACCTCGCCGTTGGTAACTATGACAACATAAATCGACTCTATATCAATGATGGCCTGGGCAACTTTTCCCTTACTATTTTTTCTCCCAGCACTGACAACACATACTCTATCGCTTGGGGAGATGCTGATGGTGATGGTGACCTCGACCTTGCTGTTGGTAACCATTCTCAAGATAACCGCCTCTATATCAATGATGGCACGGCAACTTTTTCTCGAATCAATATCCCCTCTACCTCAAGTAGCGCCCGTGCTGTCGCTTGGGGAGATGCCGATGGCGATGGCGACCTTGATCTTGCCATTGGTAACTATCGCCAAAACATTGATGAAGAATCTGAAATCTATATAAATCCTCGCCACAGTCAATTAACCACTATTCCCACAGCCCCTTTCTATACCAGCCATATCCAACCAATTTTACCAACATCACAACACCTTCCCCCCGCCAATGGCTATACTCAACATGGCTCTTTTGACACCCCCATCATCCCTATCTCTTACACCCTAAATCATTCTTTCGGTCTTTCTGCTACTGCTGTTCAAGGATACTACTCTTTCAATGGCGGCGGTCAATGGTTCCCAGCCACAGCCGCCACGCCAACAACCAATGCCCCTATCCCCAGCAATCAAAACCATACTTACTACTGGGATCTCCCTGCATCCGGTGTCTTCGGCTCATCCGATAATGTCTTATTCCGCTTAGAACCATTAGCCACCGCCTCCACACCGATTGTCTCGCCTACAATGACCTATCCTCACCAAGCCGCAGGTCCCATCCTCTATGGCAAAAATGGCGCCACCACAACACCCTTCCGTGTTACTGGTCCCCAAATTCGTGTCTACAGTGGCACTATTACGACCACCGCCGTCATTTCTAATGCCATCGTTTATCGTCTGCCCGCTGGCTATACGACTGGTGCCGTCCCTCTAATCAACAGTGCCAATCAACCATTACGCACCGATTCATATGGCTTCCTTCAAGGGCAAGGGCAAATTCATCGTGATGATAAAATCATCGCCTTGTTACCCATCACCACCACTGAAAACTATACCGTGTACTATACCAGTGCCCCCGTTACCTTAACGGGCCTTGATTTTCCTGATGTCACCACACTAGGTGCTAGAGAACTTGTTGTTCAAGCCAACAACCCATTAATTATCTTCAATTTCGACGTCTCCCTCGAATGGGACGCCAGCAATGACGGCCTCTTCCTCACCAACCTCGAAGACGCCATCCGTCGTAGCTCCGACGTCCTCTTCGATGTCACCAACGGCCAAGTCCTCCTCGGCCAAGTCAACATCTACCAAAACCGCCAAAACTGGCACAGCGCCGACCTCCACATCTACGCCGCCAACGACATCCACCCCGCCGCCACCCTCGGCGGCGTCGTCGACGACGCCGTCCACGATATCGGCCTCACCGGCGTCATCACCAACGCTTACCGCCCCGGCATCATCCGCATGGGCTCCAACTGGGACCCCTTCGGCGAAAACCAAGCCGACCTCACCCAAGATTGGTGGCGTGCCCTCACCCACGAACTCGGCCACTACCTCCTCTTCATGCCCGACAACTACCTCGGCCTCGACCCCAACAACGGCCAACTCATCTCCACCGACTGCGTCGGCAGCTTCATGACCAACTCCAACGATGACGCCTACAGCGAATTCCTCCCCCTCAACGATTGGACCGGCTCCTGCCTCAATACCATCGCCGCCCAAACCACCGGCCGCCCCGATTGGGACACCATCACCCACTTCTACCCTTGGCTAAACCAACCTGCCAACGCCGACGACAACCCTGGCCCTGGCCTCCAACCACTTTCCCTTCCTACTATTAATACCGTCACCACCGCCACCAACACCATCCCCGTCCGCAACTTCATGCTCCGCGACGCCGCCACCAACCAAGTCGTCGTCCGCCCCCAAGGGCGCGGCTACCTTCTCCAAACCAACAACACCCCCGCCGACCTCACCGATGACGCCCTCATCCCCCTCGGCCTCACCAACGCCGGCGGTGACCGTATCAAAGTCCGTGGCGCCCAACCCGGCGACCAACTCTGCCTCATCGACACCAGCACCCCCACCGCCTACCTCGGTTGCGAAGACGTCACCCCCACCAGCGCCTCCGTCCCCGTCTCCACCATCAACGGCTGGCAACCCGCCATCACCATCCAATCCCCCACCACCGAAACCCTCGCCATCACCGTCACCCAATACATCTCCCCCGCCAACCTCAACGTCCAAGCCATTCCCGCTTACGGCCTCCCCGGCTCCGCCAACCAGATCACCACCACCGTCGGGGCCTTTACCGTCGTCGACCCCGCCAACCCCGTCACCTTCACCGCTCTCCTCAACCTCGACTATCTCAC
>DATHYN010000027.1:0-2120 GCA_035459145.1 Anaerolineae bacterium
AGCAACCCCAACCCCCGCCCCCACCAACACCCCACCCCCTGCGCCCACCAACACCCCAGCCCCACAACCAACCACACTCCCCACCAATACCCCCGCCCCCACCAACACCCCAGCCCCCACCACGCCCGCCACCACCGATAATCAAACCCCACCCCCATCCCCCACCACTGTCACCGAACAACAACCCAATCCCACCCTCCCCGTCCCCACCGCCATCACTGAAAACCTACCACCCGTATCAGCTACTATGACAGCCACCGCCCCCAATGATGGTCAACGCATCGGCCAAACCACCAGCAACCCCACCACCAACCGTCCCAGCTCCCCACAACCAACAACTGATGATACCTCATCACTCCCTTGGGGTGGCATGTTTGCTCTATTGCTTATCACTGCCATTGGCTTCACCGCCTTATATCTTCGTGGACAACAATCTAGCTGATTTGTATATCTTCTGACTATCCCTAACAACCAATAAATGAAAAACATGATGATGAAATGCATTCATCATCATGTTTTTCACTCATCACCACCAACCATCCACAACACAACTGAAAAGGATGTTAATAACATGAATCTAGCCAATCTTGAAAAAGAGCTAACTCGCTTTCGTCAGCAATACCCCGATGACGAGCCAGCCACAGCCGCCTTTGAAGATTGGCTCCGTAATGGCTCATCCCTTTACCGTCGTCTCCTCATTAATCCCTATTACATCGCCGATTACACCAATCACCCTCTCCATGATGTCCTCACCACCATGTTGCACATGACCACCACCGGCCTACTCAATTTGCATTGGGCCGTCCACTGCCCCCATTGCAATATGACCGTTCATAAAGAATCTTTTCTCTCTAACCTAAGTCAACATGCCGATTGCGGTATGTGTGATATCACCTTTGAAGTCGATTTCCATAATCAAGTCGAAGTCTCCTTTACCCTCAACAAAACGATTGAATTCTATGATGTCGGCCCCCCTTGCAACCCGCTAGCCAACCTCGACCCGAAATGGCCCTTTCTCATCAAACAAAACAACGCTTCCACCCATGTCGAGACGCTAGAAGCTGGCACCTATCGCTATTTTTGCCCTTTAACCAATAGCCGTGGCGTTATGTATATCGATGGGGAGCCAACAACCGAAGAGCAATCCGTCACCATTGAACAAAAGTCACCTAAATACTTTGATCCGGCCGAGATTCATCTTCGACCTGGCCCCATCCGGCTGACTTTAATCAACAATGTCTACCCGCTAAGTGGTTTCACCGTTTACAAAAACCATCTACCTCTGCTCCCTCGTGAACATATACCGCCCCGCATCACCGGCCTCGAAATCATTCACCACCCCGTTTATCGCCACCTCTTTGGTGACCAAGCCCTATCTAGCGACGAACAGTTAAGCATTGAAGCGGTCACCATTATGTTCACCGATATCATGGGCTCAACCACTCTCTACGAAACCGTCGGTGATGCCCGGGCCTACAATCTCGTCCGCGAACATTTTGATCTGCTGTTCAATACGATTGAAGCCCATGGTGGCACCATCATCAAAACAATTGGTGACGCGGTCATGGCCTCCTTCCTCACCAATGAACAAGGTTTTAACTGCGCCCACGATATTTTGGCCACATTTGCCCAGCATAATCAAGGACATGAAGATGATGAGTTAATAATCGTCAAGATTGGCCTACACCGAGGACAGGCGATTGTTGTTAATCTAAATAATCGCCTTGACTACTTCGGTCGGTCTGTCAACAAAGCCGCCCATATCCAAGCCCAAGCCAATGGTGACCAAGTCGCCTACTCCCTGCCTATCCACCAAGACCCCGATGTCGCTGCCCTCTACGAAAAATATAATCTCACCCCCCACAGCCATCGTATCAGATTAAAAGGGCATCACCGCCCCGAAACAATTTATACAATCTCCCTTTCTAATCCTTAATCGTCTCCAAATACGCTCGCAGCCCCCTCGGCCGTCGCCCCAACAACCAACTCAACACCCCCGTCCCCCCCTGCAAACCATATTCATCATAATATTGAAACATCTTCAACAACGTCGCCACCCCATACTCATCCAACCCATTCGCCCGCGCCGCCGCCGCCCACACATCCCACCCCACCCGCTC
>DATHYN010000028.1:0-27143 GCA_035459145.1 Anaerolineae bacterium
GCTTCCACTTCCGGCTCCAACCCTTCCCCAACATATTCCGCCGGCACCCCAATCTTTAACCCCCGCACATCTCCCGTCAACAACGCTTCATAATCCGGCACCGCATCCGTCAACGACGTACTATCACGCCGATCATGCCCCGCCGTCGCTTGAAACAGCGCCGTACAATCCGCCACCGTCCGCCCAAAATGGGACACCTGATCCAATGATGACGCATACGCCATCACCCCCCACCGCGACAAACGTCCATACGTTGGCCTCAATCCCACTAAATTACAAAATGAGGCTGGTTGACGCACACTCCCACCCGTATCCGTCCCCAACGCCCCAAACGCCAACCCCGCCGCCACCGCCGCCGCACTTCCCCCACTACTACCCCCCGGCACCCGCGTTAAATCCCACGGATTCCGCGACGCCCCAAACGCTGAATTTTCCGTCGATGACCCCATCGCAAACTCATCCGTATTCGTCTTTCCCAAAATCACCGCTCCCGCTTCCCGTAATTTCTCCACCACAAACGCATCATAAGGTGGTACAAAATTAGCCAACACCTTGCTCCCCGCCGTCGTTAACACCCCTTTCGTGCAAATAATATCTTTCACCCCAATCGGCACCCCCAACAACGGCGTCCGCTCACCCGCGGCCAACCGCTCATCCGCCGCCCGCGCCTGCGCTAAAGCCGCCTCCCCCGTCACCGTCAAATAACTCTTAACCGCCCCATCCACCGCCTCAATCCGTGCCAATAACGCCTCCGTCAAAGCCACACTACTCACCTCACCCCGTCGTAACGCATCCCGCACCTCTGTTAATGTTTGTTTATGCCACGCCATTCTACACTACTCCTGAGCTGGCAATACAGCTTTAATCTTGAACTGTGCTTCCGCTTTCTGCGGCGCATTGGCTAACGCTTCCTCCGTCGTCAACGACGGCTCAATCACATCTTCACGCCACACATTCGCCATCGGCACTGCATGGGTCGTCGGCTCAATATCATCAACATCTAATTCGTTGATGCGCTCAACGTAGGCCAAAACGGCCGTTAATTGCTCCTGATACTGACTAATCTCCCCCTCCGTCAAGGCCAATCGGGCTAAAAGTGCCACTTTCTCTACATCAGCTCGCGTTAAAGACATCCTCAAAAACCTCTTTCAATAAAAATTTTTACCAATTGGTGATTATAACATCCCCCTTAAATCCACGCGAATAATGACACCTATCTTCCAATCATGCTATAATCAACCATCTTATTCTTTTTATCTATAACGGAGCGCAATCTTATGTCCCAACCAATCGATGTCAGCATCGTCGTCCCCGCTTATAATGAATCAGAAAATATCGTCGATACCGTCAACCGCCTCACCGCCACCTTCACCCCCCGCCCCGAAAACTGGCAGGTCATCTTCGTCAATGATGGCTCCACCGATGATACTTGGGCCGTCGCCCAACGGCTCGCCCAAGAAAACCCCCGCGTCATCGCCGCTGGCTATGCCCACAATGTCGGCCGTGGCCGCGCCCTCCGCCACGGCTTCAATCGCGCCACCGGCCGCTTCATCGTCGCTACCGACGCCGACCTCAGCTACGACCCCAAATATATCCTTGACCTCCTCGACACCCTCTACCAAGACCCTGAAACCGATTTCGTCCTCGGCTCCCCCTACATGCCCGGCGGCGACACCGAAGGTGTCGACCCCAAACGTCTCTTCATCAGCAAACTCGGCAACGTCGTCCTCCGCTACTTCGTCAACAAAGATATCTACACCTGGACCGGCGTCTTCCGCGCCTACCGCCGCGAAGTCCTCGATGCCATCGACCTCGAAGCCGATGACAAAACACTCCACCTCGAAATCATCAGCCGCGCCCTCGCCGCTGGCTACAAAGTCAAAGAAGTCCCCGCCGTCCTCGCCAGCCGCAAAAAAGGGAGCAGTAAGTTTCGCTTTCGTGGCACCGCCGTCTCCCACCTCATCTTCTCTTTCTACGAACGCCCCATCTGGATCTTCGGCTCCCTCGGCTTCAGCATGTTATGTCTGGGCACCTTCATTGGCTTTTACCTTACCTATCTCTATACGCAAAGCACTCTCAACGCTAATCGCCCTCTTTTCACGCTAATGCTTTTACTAATTATCGGCGGTGTCCAAATCTTATCTTTTGGCTTTATTGCCTTGCAAATTGGTATTTTGCGCCGAGAAATCATTAAGGTACAACGTGAAACACGCCTATTAACCCGTCACCTTGATAATTCAAATAAATAATTATGAACTAGTGCTCTATTAACTAAATAACTTTAACACACAAAGAGCACTTCAAGCTCTGGCGAACGGCCTAACGAATTCTGTAGAAAATTACTTAACAGAGCCCTAGCCATTAAATGGCATAAGTGAATTTCCAAAATATTTTATCACTTTTTCTTACCAATCATCTCTGTTAGGCGATTATATTTGTGCCAAAACTATCTGGAAATTTACTTGCTTTCAAAAGCAACTATCAAATTATTTAACTTAACCTGAGTTCGGTAATTCTCTCCCTTCCCTTAACGTCATTTCGAGCGCAGTTCAATCCGCCCAACCCTTGACAAGTCTCACCCTTAAATCAAGGATTGAACGAAGTCGAGAAATCTGCTCTAACAACACATTAACCAACTCATCCACCGGTTTAATTCATTATCGAACTCAGGTTAACTTAACATCCTTAAATCCTAGCATCATAGAACCTGACCCCATAATATCGTTGCATAAACAAACGCAACTCTGTATGGATTGGATCAACATCATAGGGTGTTGCCATATTAGCTAAATCAAACACAAATGTATTATCTGGAGGGGACCAGTTTGCTTTATTTACTAAGTAGATCTGTTTACATTTCCTGTCTGGTGTAGGAACAGTATCATGAGCTGGCACTAAAGCAATAAAATATGTCTGTTGCTTATATTCAAAACAAATTGAATATTTGTCATTTTCAATTCGATCAACTTTGAGCTCCCGTTGCAAACTAACATCAACAAATTCTGTCAAAATTTCAACGATAGCTGCATCTTTATCTTCATCTGTCATATTTTGTCGAATTTTACTCATACTAAACAATTCTTTAGCTGGATTTCCAGCTACGACCGTATCAGCTGAAACATCTTTAATAACAACTGCTCTAGAATTAACCAAGCTGTTATCACCAATAGTAACACCCGGATGCAAAAAAACGCCGGCCGCACACCAAACATTATTTCCTAATGTAATTGGTGCTGTTTTGCGTTTATATCCTTCCAAATAAGATTGAAAAGAACCATGTGTAAACAACATACTTCTTGGGCCAATACCTGTTGCACGCCCTATCGTTATAGGCTCATCAACATTAATCAACACTTGAGGACCAATATAACAAAATTCTCCCATAACTAATGATGATGTTCCATAAATTAAATTCAATATACTAATTTGACTATATGCGCCTAAATGTAATTTCCCAGCTAATTTAATAATAGTAAACGAGCGTATCGTTACATGATCATCCAAAACAATTTCTGATGCATCAATAAACGTAAACCAACCTAAATGCACAAATTGACCAATGTGTGCCCCTTTAATCCAACGCAATAATAATTTTTTCAATCTTGGTGGGGCTATAAAAATTAATCCAGATAATATAATATTCATTTGCTATTTCCCCATCTCCAAACCCTGACTATTTGCTATAATTTGATTATAACGACTATGCCAATACTGAGAAACCTCTTTAGCTGTCGCAAACCAAACATTTTTGAAATCAGTCAAATATTGCCAAAGCAATTGATACTGTTTTGTCATATCTGGAAAAAGCTCGTGATCAAAACAATATTGATGTATATCCACAACAAATATGCCATTATACTGATAAGCACGATCAGCCATTTCTCTTAGAATAGTTTGTCGCTCCCCCAAATTATAAGCTTGATATTGAAATAACTGATCGTCCATCCAATTTGTACTAATTTGCAATGTCTTTAATTCACGTCCCTCCTTAGAAATAAACGGGAAATAGGGCGTAGAAATACTTCGTCGCCAACCTGTATAACGGTTATGACCAATGGAACTATCGTATGACAACCCAATTTTTTCATGCAACAACAAAGTTTCCTCAATATCTGTGGGACTAACATGCCAATAATGATGTCGATTTCCAAACACAACGGTATTAGCCGCTCTTTCTAATTTTTCTTTTTCCGCCAAAAATTTTTCGTAATTCTCATAAGCTAGATAACTTGCATGTAACCCAATCTCACACCCTTCATCTTGTAAATAACTGAAAATATCACGAAAAACAGGTGTCATAATATCATAGAATGTGTCAGGCACTTTAGTTGCATATTCTAGCAAAGAACCTTGCCGAGCAACAAAGAAAAACACGGATGGTGTCTCAAATCTTTTTTCTAATTTACGCCAATCAGAAAAACGCCAATGATTTCGTTTACCTAATAACACTTCTATAGCTAATTTTGCCCTCTGCTTAATTGGACGTCTCATAATCCGCAATGGTTCAAGCCAGCGAACAACTTCTGGATAATCTACGTCATGGGTTGTAATAGCCACCATCTGCTTATTGTTTGGCCAATAAGGCAAATAAGGCTGAAAATGACGACTTCTCAAATTGTTTTCAAACCACTTAATAATCCCAGAAGCAATCGCTTGGCGAAAAAAACCATCTTGTAAATAGTTTGTTCCTGTCAGATCGTAATAACCATGTTTAATTTGAGTAAAATATCCCTCTTCTTGGCCAGTCACTAGCCAAAATAGATCAAATAGTAGATCTCGCTGGCTAATATAACGACCTTTATCATCAATAATAAATAAATCTGAATCGAAAGACTCCCCTTTATATGTGATAAATTCCAACTCTTGCCATAACTGAAGCGAACCTAAACGATAATCTTGAGGATTAGCCCAAGCATTATGGTTTGCAATTACAACAAGACCTGCATCTGGTGCTTTAGCAGGATCTAAAACAAAAGCTATTTCAGCCTCTTCTTGTATACTTACCTCTCGCCAAATCCAGCCCCCTGTACTTAACAATAACCGTAATGTCCAGTGAATCTCAGCTCCATAATCTATAGCTAACGAGGGTTCTATTGCTACTCTAATAATTTTAGGATTCATATTCTATATGATAACAAATTCCTTATCGGAAGTAAAAACATTTTGTAATTAAGACATCCATCTAATTTTAGAACAACCCACTGTATTTTACTTGCCTTGCATGTCCTTTAAGCAGTTTGCACAACTCTACCCTTTCCTGTATTATTCACTTTACTTTTCCATCAAAAGGTTAAGTCATTATGTTTAAATTCACTCGCGAAACAACATTAAAAATCCATTTTATTTTAGATCAACTAATTCCACCATACCTTCGTGATCAAAAATGGTTTATGTGGCTACCATACAAATTATTGTATAAAGATAAAGCAAATATCTTTCTAGATTTTAAAGATAAAGCCGTTCACATGACGAAGGATGAATTACAGGCAGTCTATGAACAATTACAATCAAAAGCAATCGTTCGAGAAATAGATATCAGCCAAATCTGCATTGAAAAAATTAAAAATAATATTTGGGGAGAAACAGTAATCGATGTCGGTTGTGGCCGTGGTCACTTAGCAAACATTTTAAGCGAAAATTACAAAGTCTCGGCCACCGATTTTTGGCTATCACCACAAATGATTCAACAATATCCACAAATTGATTTTAAACAAGCCGATATCCACAATTTACCCTATGAAGATAATGCATTTGATACAGTTGTATGCACAAAAACATTAGAACATGTTCTCGATATTTATAAAGCCATAGAAGAGTTACGACGCATAACTCGACGACGCCTTATAATTATTGTCCCTAAACAACGACCTTATAAGTATACATTCGATTTACATTTACATTTCTTCCCTTATCCCTTTTCATTACAAAATTATCTACGACCAATGCCCAATACTATCAGCCAAGAAATATCAATCGTTGCTAAAGATTTATACTTTCAAGAAGATCAGCACAACGATTAAATAAACTGATATTTTGTTCGGCTAATATCAACGAAATGCTGCTTTATGCTAAAAACCGGAAACCTAATGGTCCAGAGTCACCTTACTAACAATAAACGTCGATGGCAATTAACAATCCAAATTATCACTTCTATTATTTTAGTTGGCCTAATTTTCTATATCGTTAAACCATATGCTATATGGCAAACATTACGCAATGCCAATTTTATTCTTCTATTACTCTCATTACCTATTACACTCATAATAATTGGTTTGAAAAGCACAAGATGGTGGCTACTAACTAATTCAATTCAATCTGTTCCGTTTACAACTGCTATTTATAGCTTTTTAATTGGCTTAGCCCTTGCTACGATTACGCCTCTTGCCGCAGGTGAAGCAGGTCGTGCCTTCTTTATTCCTTCTATTGAAAAAAGTTCATTGACCGGCAAATTTTTGTTAGACAAACTAGTTGATTTAAGTGCTGTGTTTCTATTTTCAAGTATAGGTCTTGCATTTATATCGAACAACCCTATCCTAAATTGGATCAGTTTACTACTTATTATATTATTAATAAGTAGTTGGTTACTTATGTATAAATTGGTCTCCAAATTGAGAATGATTTTAAACAAATATGTTGTTTGGGCTGATAAACTATTTAAAGCATTGGAAAACACAACAATAAAGCAATTATTAATTAATGTCGTTTTAGCTTTTATTAGTTTTGTTTTTTTTTATGGTCAACTATTCCTCATTTTGCAAGCCCTTTGGCCGACAACAACATGGTCTGCTCTAATTGTTTTTCCCATTATTACATTAAGCACCATTTTACCTTTAGCCATAGGTGGCGTAGGTATCCGTGAATGGAGCGCTATTATTTTACTTAGCGAGTTTGGTATACCTCATGAAGTAGCCGTAACAGCAACATTTACACATTTTATCATTGTACAATTTATTCCTGCTATTTTAGGTGCCATTCTTTTGACAACAAAATCTATTCAAATAATTAATAATAAAGGTAATGTCAATAATGATTAATCGGAATAACCTTTGGAAAGGCATTATTGTTATTGTAGTTGTTTTTTTTCTTTTTGGTAATATCGATGGCTGGCAAAATAACGATGATGAAGGAACGGCTCTATATGCCGCCTGGCGTATATCAGTAAATGAACAACCATATATTGACTTTACAACAACCAAAGCCCCCCTATTTTTACAGCTAGGAGGGACAGCTGTAAAATTTTTGGGGCGAAATCTTTTTCTCTTGCGTAGCTTCATGGCAACATTAATTTTAGGGAGTTCAATCTTTTTTGCTTGGAGCATTAAACAAGTTTGGTCAGAACAAAGTAGTTGGATTATTTGGGCAAATCTATTATTGATGCCACAATTTTACCATATTAGCCGTGTATTTCGCGCTGATACATTAATGTTAGCTTTTATGCTTGTCGGTCTTGGTTTTTTGATTTTAGAAAATAAATATCAAAAACGCTATTTGTTAGCCTTATCAGGAATTTGCTTTGGTTTGGGTTTCTTAGCTAAAGCGTTAGGTGTAATGCCCATGTTTGGCGCTGGACTATGGTTATTAATCCGTATGCGACATCATCGCAAATGGAAACATGGAATTGTTGATGGTCTTATATTGACAGTTGCAGCTTTAGCAACAACCGCAGTCGGATACCTACTCAGTGAATGGCGTTTTCCTGGCACAATTGAAATGGTGCTAGGTGTTGAGGGTTCAGGTAATAGTGCAACTCTTTTAAGTACAGTTCCTAATTGCTATGGTAATGAAATAAATTGGACTCTTTGTCGTTTGACAAAAGGTTCTTTAGCTTGGCTCGCTATTTACTATAATAATTGGCCATTAATTTTTTCAATTACCCCGTTCATAATGCTAATATTATATCAACATAAACCAAATCCAGCTTGGATATTTGGCACGCAAATAATAGCTAGTTTACCAATATTTTTTATTAGTGGACCAGTTTTCGCACGCTATCTCATTTATGCTATACCTAGTTTAATAGCGTTATGGTGGACAAGTATAGAACAATTTGATATGCCCTGGTTTCCCAAAACTAATAAACCTAGCATTTTAATACCCGCCCTTTTGTTTCCTCTACTACTCGGATGGCAAACTGTTTTATTATTCCAATCCTACGAACAAGATACCTCCAATTTGGCAAACTGGATAGCTGAAAACACGCCAACAAATGCAATTGTTTTATCTGATTATGCCGAAATCCCTTTTCATGCTGGGCGACAATCCATACCAAGTCAAGGAGGTATTGGCTATGGTTGGGCTGTTTCTGGCCTAATCACTGGTGCCCAAATTCAAACCGAATTAGAAGCAACAAATGCCCAAGCTATTATCCTCCACATTCCTGAAGATCCAAGTGAACCAGCACACATGTATAACATGCTTGATTTTGAAGAATTCTATCAATACGTGCAAAACAACTATAAACTGCAGGATGTCAGACTACGTACCGAACAACGGTTAGAAGTATGGCTTAAATCAGAATCGCCTTAACTTTTAGGTTAACCCCGCCCTCAATCCCGCCACAAACTCGGCCGCCGCCGCCGCCTTGTCCTCAGCCCCATCAACCACATTAATCAACGCACTCCCCACAATCACCCCATCCGCCACCTCCCCCACTCGGCCAGCCTGCTCCGCCGTACTAATCCCAAAACCAACCGCTAACGGCACCGTCGCCTCCGCCCGCACCCGCTCTACAAACGCACTCAAATCAACCTCAACCGTCTCTCGCGCCCCGGTCACCCCCGTCACACTAACCATATAAATGAAACCTCGCGCCCGCGCCGCCACACGCTTCACCCGCCCTTCATCACTCGTCGGCGCCAAGAAATGTATCAACGCCAAACCCGCCTCGGCCGCTAACTGCTCCAACTCCTCCGCCTCTTCCAACGGCAAATCAGGCACAATAAACCCTTGCGCTCCCGCCTCAGCCGCATCCCGTACATACGCCTCCATCCCATACGCCAAAATCGGATTATAATACCCCATTAACATCGCCGGCGTCTCCACCCCCTTCGCCCGCAATGAACGCAATAACTGCAAACAATCCGCCGTCGTCGTCCCCCCCTCTAACGACAACTGTGTGCTCCGTTGAATGGTCGGCCCATCCGCTAACGGATCACTAAACGGCACCCCCAACTCCAATAAATCACTATGTGGCGCAATCGCCTCTAAAATCGCCAAAGATTGCTCCAAATCTGGATACCCTAGCGTAAAATACGGCATTAATGCCGCCCGTCCCGCTTCCTTCGCCGCCGCAAATGCACTTGCAATCCGCTCTTCACCTGTTTTCTTTGCGTCACCCATCCGTTTACTCCTTAACTGTCTCTCCCACGGCCAAGAACCACTCCAACAACGGCATCATCTTGTAAAATTGCTCCATACTCAAATCAACCAATTGCCCCGATGTCACTTGCCGCCGGCTAAAATGTTGCGAACAAATTAAAAACCCACTATACAATAACCACGGCGCATGTTGATGCTTGCTATCATACCCCCGTGGCGTCCGTTTGTAACTCTGCCCCTCTAACCGAAAATGTCCCGCTTGCTTCACCGCCGCCAACGCATGATCAAAGGCAACCCCTAACTTGTCATCCACCATCGCATCACGATACGCTTGTAAATAATCGCGCGAAAACTGCTCCACACCCACTTTAACATACCCCCCACGCGCATCTAAGGCAAAATGAAAACCGATACTATCACTTTTCTTCCCCTCACCAAGCCACCAACTCATCTCCACTTCCCCTTTATACGCCTCTTTGCCTTTCAATGGCAATCTGGTCAGCGAACCACTATGCTTATCATTCGCTTCATAATGCAATCCCGGCGCCAAAAATTGCAAATGCCCCCCTAATGTCTCAATCAAACTATAGGCTGGCTCAACAACCTCTTTCTCATACGCTTTCGCATTCTTCTTAAACCACCCCCGACTATTCTCTTTTTCTAAATCAACTAATAATTGAAAAACTTCTTTTGAAAAACCGTTAAATGTATCCATTCTTATTTATTTGCTCCTATCAATAGTGCCCACACAAATTATGTCTGGCACTATCTCTACATGATGGTGTAGCCCCATTTCCACTTCCCCCCCCAAAGACCAACCTACTATCGCTTATATCTTACTATATATAAATCGTAATCAATTTATCATGACCAATTTTTATATCACGGCCAAAATTTGATAAATCTAATAACCAATCTGTAGGCTTAAAAAATCTCACTCTCTGTCAAAATCAGAGAAAGGTCAATGGGAAATACACCTATACTAATTGCCAACTTGGTCGAACGTCAAAATCAAATGTGTGGCGGCTACCACGCAAATAATGCCAATGGGCTGCGGCCGCGATCATCGCTGCATTATCAGTGCATAACACAAGAGGTGGATAACGAACGGGAACATCCACAGCAGCACTCATCGCTTGGCGTAAAGCTCGATTGGCTGATACACCACCAGCCAAATGTACCGCTTTTACCCCATAAGCGACCGCTGCTCGGGCTGTTTTCTCGACTAACACATCTACCACGGCCGCCTGAAAGCTAGCCGATAAATCATTCACCGGCAATTGTGGCCGACTCATGGCTTGTGTTTGTCGTAAAACAGCTGTCTTTAACCCGCTAAAACTAAAATCATACCCCTCATTCAGAATCGCCCGCGGAAATTTAAACGCTTCAGCACGCCCTTTCTCCGCTGCTTTATCAATCGCTGGCCCACCCGGATACGGCAAGTCAAGTAAACGTCCGACCTTATCAAAAGCCTCACCTGCCGCATCGTCTAAGGTTCCCCCTAGATGTTTGTACTGACCATGATCGGTCATTAAGTACAACTCAGTATGCCCCCCACTAACCAATAAAGTTATCAATGGAAACTCAATTTCCGCCACCTTTTCTGTTAACCACAAAGAATAAACATGTCCTTCTAAATGATTAATAGCTAATAATGGCTTATTCTGTCCCAAAGCTAACCCCTTGGCCATATTAACCCCAACCAACAACGAACCTACTAAACCAGGTCCCTGCGTCACCGCAATGCAATCAATCTCTTCGAAACCAACATGCGCGTCGGCCATCGCTTTTTGTACCACACCATGAATTACTTCTATATGGCGCCGCGAGGCTACTTCAGGGAAAACACCCCCAAACTCAGCATGTAAATCATTTTGACTAGCAATAATGTTGCTTAAAATGGTTGTCCCATTCTCCACAACAGCTGCTGCCGTCTCATCACAAGAGGTCTCAATCGCTAAAATGCGTGTGCTTGTTTCCGTTAAAGCTTCATTGCTCGTTGTCATACCTCTATTTTACCTCTTAATCAAAAATATGCAGGTAAATGGTTCGTTAATTACTATTTACCTTGCGCTACCAGACCAAAATCAACTAATCAGTAACTTTCGGCCAAAATTCGCTTCACATCATGAACCAACCGCTCATCCTGATGGGGCAAAACGGTCCGTGGATCAAAGCAAACTAAATCATCTTGAATACGGGTAATAATCGCTGGCTGATTTTGTCGCAGACGTGCCGCCCATATGTCTGGCTCGGCCACCACCAACCCCACCAAAACCGTCGCCAACTGCGTCCCCGGCAAACTACCCCCACCCACCGTCGACCACCCATCAATCACTTGGCTAACCCCGCCCACCTCGGCCCACGCCGCCGCCCACCTCTCCGCCCGCTCCCGAATATCCGCCACCGCCGCCCCTATCATCTGCCACACCGGTACCTCCGCCTCCACACGCCCCACCTCATACGCCGCCAGCGTCGCCTCCAAACCCGCTAAACATAACTTATCCGCCCGCACCGCCCGCGCCAACGGATGCCGCCCCATCCGGGCCACTAAATCCGCCCGCCCCACCACAATCCCCGCCTGTGGCCCCCCCAACAACTTATCCCCACTAAATGTAACCAAATCACAACCCGCCTCTATCCCCGCCCCCACCGTCGGCTCCGGCGCCAACCCATACACACTCGTATCTAACAACGCCCCACTCCCCTGATCGTACCATAACGGGAACCCATGATGATGCGCCAAGGCCGCCAATTCCCCTAATGCCGGCTCATGCGTAAACCCCACCACCTTATAATTCGATTGATGCACCACCAAAATCGCCGCCGTATTCTCCGTAATCGCGGCTTCATAATCTCGCAAATGCGTCCGATTCGTCGTCCCCACTTCCACCAATATCGCCCCCGATTGCGCTAATACATCCGGCACCCGAAACCCACCCCCAATCTCTACTAACTGCCCGCGGCTAATAATTACCTCTTTCCCCTGCGCCAAACTGCTCAACATCAACAACACCGCCGCCGCCGTATTGTTCACCACCAATGCCGCTTCCGCTCCCGTTAATCTCTGCAACCTCCCCCGCCCATGCGTCGTCCGCGACCCCCGCACCCCCCTCTCTAAATCATACTCCAAATTCGAATATCCTTCCGCTACCCCCGCCATCGCCGCCACCGCCGCCCCGCTCAACGGCGCTCGGCCCAAATTCGTATGCACAATCACCCCCGTCCCATTAATCACCGGCACCAACGACGCCCCCATCACCCCCTCAAGCCAATCAGCCACCGCCTCACCCCAATCCATCCCTTCATCATACCCCTCATTCGCCACAATCGACGCCCGCACCCCCTCAATCACCGCCCGCACCCCCTCCACCACCAACGCCCGCCCATAACGTTCCACTAATGCCCCTATCCGCTCCATCTCCAACACACGATCCACCGCCGGCAACCCGCGCAACTGTGTCACTTGTTTCTCCGCCAAACTCATCGTAGCTGTCCCCACACCCGAATCTGCAACAACAGCTCAAAAATAATCAACACCAACCCTACCAACACTGCCACCGCCATCCCCAATGTCCGGTTCATCTGCAACAAAACACAGATCGCCACCCAAAATCCAATCAAAAACGATTGCCGTATCGTTAAAATATAACCAGGCACTTCACTTTGCCCAAACCGCTTGTTTAAATAAAAAACCAACGGCATGACCCCGCCCATAACCGTTATTAACATCGCCCCTAAAAATGTCAACACCACCGGCGTCAATGACGCATCCCATAACGCCGCCGGATCGGTCCGCCCTAATGGTACTGCCCGCAATAAATCTAATCTCTGCTCTACATCAAATAACCATACAAAATTACTCAATTGGTACAGGGCAAAGCCCCCCCCCACGGCCAACAAACTCCCCACCACAAAAAACGGATACACACCCAACCGCTTCTGCCAGATGTGCCACCGTACTTGCCACTGTTTGATACGCTCTCTCAACATAACACCTAACGCGCCGTCGTTCCAGTTACACTGCCAAACCCATTAATCTCTAATATCCAATCACTCCCCACCTGATACTGAGACAACCGTGATGCATCACTAAACGTATAATTATACTGATCACCATCAGTCCGGAACTGTACCGTGTAACTCTCTTCACGCTCACCTTCACGTTGCCCACTGCGCAAATTAAACGTCGGCCATTGCGGATTATAATCATTCCCCGTTAACCGCGCCTCATCAACCTCTTGCCACTGCAACGTCGTATACGTACACCAATCTTCGTAAATCTCATATTGGCAATCTTGCACCACTTCCCCAAACCCATTCCCTTGATCCACCGTATACGGCGTGCCACACACTTCAACCGCGCCGGGGGCCGAGGTCGACTGCGTCTCAAACAAACGCTCCTCACATGACAAAATATTGCCCCGCGCCGGCACGTTATCACGCCAATTCTCATCCTCTACCGGCCGCTCTTCCTCAATCCCAATCGTCCGCTCCCATTGCACCCCCGCTACCTCACCTAACTGCTCTTCCGTGCTTAACGATAAGTACAAAAATATCGCCACACACATAAATACCATCACCAACACCCCCGCCACAATATAACGCGACATCCCCCCACCTTTAACTTTCGCCGGTGCCGCCGCCTGTTTCGGCTTCGCTTCTTGCTTCAACGCCGTTCCACAACTGGTACACCTGTAGGTGTCCGCCGAATTACTGGTGCCACATGCCGGACAAACCACATCTTTCGCTGCTTTATCCCGATGCGACCCTAATACCTGCCCCGCCTCACGCGCTTTCCCTTCCCCTAACGGTGCCCCACATTGCGTACAAACACTATTGCTCGCATTATTGCGTGTCCCACAATATGCACAATGAATATCTGGCCCTGATTCAGCTTTCGCTAACTTTTCTTCATCAGTAATGATTTTGTCTTCCGCTGCTTGAACGAATTCAACATCTTCTGGTTGTGACGCAAAACAAGAACTACACTGTTTTGCACTACCTGGATTACGACTGCCGCAATTGGGGCAAACCCATTCCAATTCCACATGTCCCATTGATTTTTGTGCCATCTTCAATCCATCCTTCTTCTAAAACATACCATCGATAAAAACAGTTTGCATCGTTGAAAACAAAGATTTTACACCTTTATTTTAACGTCTTTAGGGAGCAATGACCATCGGTAAATACAACGCCGGACAACCATTGTCAGCCGCTGGTGTCATACACGTTTGTAAACGCCACGGCCCCTCCGCCCCCTCACGCCCCCAACTAACATTAAAGATAAAACGCCCCAACTCAATCCGATCAACCAAAACACGCCCATTATCCGCATACAAAGCCACACTAGCCCCATACTTACTCAACTTAAAGTTTAAATGGTCAACCCCTTGCTCCACATCATCATCAGCCCACAAACGTAAATACCCTCCCGCTGGAATCACTAAACTTGGATCCAAGGGGGATTTCATCGGCTCCACCCAATTATCCGTTAACGAAAATCCAGCCAAACTTAACGGCTCATCCCCACTATTATGCAACTCAATCCAATCCGGATACTCCCCTGCCTCGGCCGGATCCTCATACACCATCCGCGTATCCCCCACAATCTCATGCAACCGCACCTGCGGATCAGCAAAACCCACCACAAACCGCTGTACATACCGCGGCGCCTCCGCCGGATAAGACACCTCAAACCCTTCCCCATCCGTCGCCACTACATAATACTCCACCACTGTCCCCGCCGCCTGTGCCGGTAACACAAACCGATGCCGACCACTCATCCGATTCATCGGCGCTCTAAAAAAGGGTACATTCGGCGCCGTCCGATAATAAGCCCACACCTGCCAACCAGATTGTGTATCCGTCGATGATGTCCAAAACGTCACCGACTCCCCCGCCGCCGGAAACAATGGCTCATGCTCTAAACTTGTAACCCGTGGCGCATTCGTCCCACAATGCTGATTAAACTGTCCCGGTGTCGTCAAATACGTCTTCTCCCACGTCCCCGAATAGTTCGGGCATCGTACCCAGCTCTCATCCGGCTCCAAATCACCATATTCATACCCATCAATCAATTCATAACCACCCCAAACCGTATCAAACAAAGCCACATCCTCCCCATCCGCATCCAAACGCACACTCACATGTTGCCACCCCTGATCAAAATCTTGATCAGCGTACAACAGAAAATAACTGCCCGGCAACACAGAAATCTCTTCCCCAAACCGATGCTGGAACGGATTGTCCAAATTATCAGATAATGACATCCCCTCTAATGACACCGTATGCGGCCCCGGATTGTATAACTCAATCCAATCCGGCGCATCCCCCGGCTCATGTGGATCCGATAACGACCCACCATTATCCGCCATAAACTCATTAATCACTAAATTCGGCCGCTCATATGCCACCACAAATCGAGCCGCCTCGTCTGGTGCCTCGGCCGGCCACCGACTCACATTCCCATCATCATCCCACGCCTCAACATAAAATTGTACCCGTGTCCCACTAATCGGCGCCGTCAATCTCAACTGATACCGATGATTCCCAATCGGTAGTAACGTCTCCTCTTCAAATACCCCCAACCCCATCTGCACATATAACCCCAAATCCACTAACTGACTATCATCCGTAATCGTCACCGTAATCGTGACCTCATCCCCCGCTTGCGGATAAAAAGGCTTATAATCCACCTCCGCAATCTGCGGCCCAACCAATACATTGCGCCACCCTGGCGTTGGCACCCTAAATGCCCGCACCGCCCGCCGCCCTTCACGCCCCACACTAATATTCACCCCCGTCTCATCATACGCCAACTGGTCAACCAATGTCACCCCGTCAGCCAAATATAATCCTACACTTCCACTACCGGCTAAACCAAAACTCAAATGCGTATTCCCCTGCCCCACATCTCCATCCGCCCATAACAGTTGTGTCGCTAAAGGTGGCACAACCAACGACCCATTAATCCGATGTTGGCGTGGGTTGTTCGGATCATTACTAATATACATCCCCCCCAACTCGACCGGATTCAACCCTTCATTATAAATCTCAATCCATGGCTCAAAACAGCCCCCCTCCGACTCGGCCGGATCACACCCCACCCCTTCATTCATCACCAACACCTCATTAATACGCACCATCGGCTGGGGCTCAGCACAATAATGTCCCATCTCTGCCTGCAAATAAGCCCGCCGCTCCTGGGCAAATGCATACAACTGTTGCCGTGACTCTAAGAAAAACTGCTGATTATCCCACCCATACTTGCGCCAATCACGCTCCGCCGCCACCGTCACCCGATTTAACTCCGCATCAATTAACGCCGTCATCTCCGCTTCATTAAAAGTCACCGTTAACGCCTCTCCCAGTCGCTGACAATACGCTTGCCGAAAAACTGGCTGCTCCAACAACCGCGTTACCAACAAATTACTCCCACCAATCACCATCGGTGAACTCCCCTCCGCCCCAATATTAATCGGATATTGACTATAAACTTCCGTATCAAAATTATTCGTCAATCCCCAACTCAAATCAACATCAAAAGGCACAATCTCCCACATGCCCGTCTCTAAATCATGAATAAAATAAACATTATGACGGGTAAAATCAGCATTGCTCGTAATCGCCATCGCCGTATAATAATTCAAATACGCATCTAAATCTAATAGATAGGGCAACTCCTCCACAAACTCATCATCTGTGGCCAAATTGACAAACTCAACCAACGAAATAATATCATCAAAACCGGTGTGGGGATTGCTTTTCTTTTCGTACCAACCCGCATAATCCTCTAAATCATCTTGCCACACAAACATCTCCCAAAATGATTTATACAATGTTGCTTCCGGATTCCGTCCTGTCCGCGCTAAATAATTCTCATCTGGCTGTTCGTAATTATTGTAAACACCCCAATAACGGCCGTTCACCTTCAACACCACATACTCCGCCCCCACCGGCTCAACCCCCATCCGCTCCATCACATCCGTCGACAACGCTGACCGCACCAACCCCCGATCCACAAATTCAGACCGTAAATTCAACTCCGTCACATTCGGGAACGGTGACGCATTCTCAAACTTCACCTTCCATGACTTTTTCGCGTACGTCCGCCGATTTCCCCGAAACCGCACCCCAACCGGATACGTAAACCCATCATACACCAACGTCGCCTGCAACTCATCATCCGTCTCTAAATTCCCATACAGAAAATGCATATCTTCCGGCGCCACCACCAGCTCAATCACCGGCAATGTCGACCGCTCCCACGACCACGCCGCACTCCCCATCGGTGCTGATAAAGCCCCTTCCCGCCCATCAACATCAACCGCCGCCACCCGATAATAATAGGTCTTATTAATCGTGACATCATAATCTTCATACCGTGACAACACCGTTGGCTTCGCTGTCAACAATGTATACGGCTCCCCTTGCGGCGACCCTGACCGATAAACATGATACCCAGCTAAATCAGCCAACGGCATATCAGCCCAATTCAATAAGTTCGCTCCATAACTCGGTAAAATCTCTAACTCACTGACGCTATTAGGCACGGCCGAGTTCGGATCATGAACCGCCACCTCTAACGCTGCCAAATGCGGCTCCCCTACCTGACGATTCGATAAAATATTTAAGGTCCCATCCGTGACCCGCACCCCAAACCGATAAACCAATGCATATCGAGGATGATCAACAATCAACAACGGATCAAAATTGCGTAACTGATTAATATTCTCCGCCACCACATCAAAACGCGTATACCCCGGCCCATGGCTCACCAACTCACCAAAATGCATCGTGACCAAATAATCCCCAACCGGTAAATCGCTCACCCGATATTCTGTCCATTGACGCCGTTGTTCGTTATACAACCCCATCTCTTCTGTCCCCCCCATCGGATGCCCCTCAGCACCAACGTACCGATACCCCCCAATATAACCAAACCCATTGGCACTGCTCCACGCTTGGTCAGCCTGATACACTATCCCCTCTTCCGTCACATAATTCGACAAACTCCCCACATTAATCCGTAAGGGCAAATTAGTGGCTGTCGCCGCCACATCTGACGGCCAACCAGTAGCCATTATCCCCAACAAAAAGGATAATACCCCTAATAACAAAATACCCGTCACCCATTTTCGTCCCAAATATTTCTGCATACACACCATAAAGTCCATTATATCCTATCTACCCAATTAAGTGAACCTTACTCACATAATGGATAACTATTTCGATCACGCGGCCACGCCCGCGCATGCCAGCTTAAATAGGTCGCAATATGCGTTCCCCAATACCCATTACTATGCCCGCCAGGATTAACATGCACTTCATGCGGAATACCCGCCGCTGTCAATGACGTGTGCAACTGCTCTTGCCCCGGCCGTAAAAAATCCTCCTCCCCCCAATCCATCCAAATCCGCAATCCCCCTAAATTAGCGGTCGCATACGTCGCCAACGGATTATATTCCGGCACATCTGTCTCCAAACGCAAATGACTACTATGTCCCGACACACTCCGAAACCGCCCCGGTGACCGAAACGCAATCGCCAACGCCCAATACCCACCCCGTGAAATCCCCCCCAACGACCGACCAGACCGACTCCGCCACGCACAAAAATACTGCTCCACATACGGTATCAACTCATCATTCGTCACCCCTTCAATACTATTCGGCCCCCCCGATGTCATATTGCCTAAATCACCATTGTTCGGCATCACCACAATAAACGGTGGAAAAAAACCATTGGCGATCGCCCCATCCATATACCCCACCAACCCTAAATCCTGCCAATGCGAATCGGTCTGCACCGACCCATGAAATAGATACAACACCGGATAAACACGCCCATCATGTCCATAACATGGTGGGATATAAGCCCGAAATCCTCTCACCCCTCCTTGCCGACTAGGAAATGCCCCCCGATAAACATACCCCGTCCCATCACATGCCGTCTGTTGGGGCACTGGCGACCAAGGAATCGTTGGGGCCGGTGTCGGTGTTTCCGTTGGTGGTAAAGTCGGCGTCGCTGTTGGTGTCGCTGTCGCTATCGGCGTCGCTGTCGCTACGGGCGTTGGTGTCGCTGTCGGTGGTATCGTCGGTGATGCCAACGTGGGAAATGCCTCTGGTGTATAGGTTGCTGGCACCGCCACACCCGCCACCATTTGCCCGTCCACTGCCGGCCATGCCGCCGTCGGCATCAATGTCGGTAACAAAACAACTTCTCCCCCACCACAGCCAACCAATAACAGCACCCCTAACAACAACCAATAACAACCATATCTCATTCGCCACCCTCTAACTTCCGTTCTAATCGTGCCAATCGATAACGCAACTCGTCCCGCATCGTCACCCCCTTTCCCCCCGACCACCATCGACATAATCCTAACGCTTGCTCCGTCCACTTTTTGGCTGTCGCCAAATCTTTTTCTTGCCACTCATAATATTTCGCTAATTCTACATGTGCCGTCACATCTTCATAACTGGTAACCGCCAATCTTTGCCAGCAAGTCAACGCTTCATCTAGCCTCTCTTGCCGCTTTAATAAATAGCCTAGCTCTTCCCAAGCCAGCCGTTGTACCGCCAACGGCCGTTCCCCCATCAACGCCAAATGCAACGTCCCCTCCGCCTCCCCCACCAACCCTAACTGATTCTGCCACCGCGCTAAACTCACCAAATCCTCCCCCGCATCCCTCTCTGTCGCCGCCAAACATTGTCGCCACACCACCTTCGCCAACGTCACCAACGATAAAATATCTTCCAAATTATGATAAAACACCCCCAACAACCGCTCCCCATTCCCATCACGCAAAAACTGTTGATAAAACCCCGGAATCAATGCCCCCGGCACATCCGCCTGCGTCCGCTTCACCCCCAACACATTCCCCTCCAACGCCCCCAACGCCACCGACCCCCACCGTAACCGCCATAATCGCCGTGCCGCCCCCAATAGATCGATATGCGGGTATGCCAACCAATCAAAATCATCCCCTATCATCAAATGCCGACTATTCAACAACGGCAAATCAAATGTACGCCCATTAAATGTCACCACCCCCTTTTTTGTCGCCATCAACGCGCCTAAAGCAGCTAACATCGCCGCTTCATCCCCATGATCACGTAAAAAATATTGACGCACCACAAACGCCGTCGGCTCCCCGTGCTGATTACACTCAAAAAAACCCGCCCCCACCATAAACGCCAACGTACCCGCCCCCGCCAACCCTGTCGTTTCCGTATCCACAAATACAAAATCAGTGAACGATAATCCCTCTTCCTCAAAATCAAGCCACGCTACCGCCGTCGGCTCATAAGCCAACAAAGCCCCTAACTGTTCCCCCCCATGCCGATACGTTAATGAATAAACCTTCTCCCGCAGTAGGAAACTGCCAACGGCCGTTTCCACCAACCGACTATCAGGCAATAACTGCCCCATCGGCACCGCCTCACCCCTCTCCTCCTCAACCTCCCGCGGCGACACCGGCGGTACCACCAACTGCCGTGCCCCCTTCACCACCCCCAACCGCCGCAACCGTGATTGCAAATCCTTCTTAACCATTCACCACTACCAATTGCTCCGCGACCGCCCCTTCATATGCTAAGCAAGCGCCCTCCCCTCCCCCCGATTCCCCAAATAAATACCCATTAACACAAATAACCCAGAACTCTGTCATTCCGGCGCAGATGCTGTCCGTTTTTACAATTACCGACGCAATCATCGAATATGTCATTCCGGCGCAGGCCGGAATCCACTTATAATCCGACAGCATGAGGAACTTCCCACTCTAGATTATTTCGGCTACACTCTAATAAACAATAAAAACCTTTTATCATACCAATTTACTCATTCACCAGACCTATTATACCTACCCAACCACCTAAACAAACAGACGCGCTTCTATAATATATGCCTTACCCATCTCTGGCAACTATTTTACACCCCTCCATCCCACTTCGCCGCCGGATACGACCCCAAAACCTTCAAAAACGACGCCTGTTTCAAAATCGCCAACAACGCATCTTTCACCGCCGGCTCATCCTCATGCCCCTCAAAATCAACATAAAACAGATAATCCCACGGCCGATTCCGCCTCGGCCGCGACTCAATCTTCGTCATATTCAGCCCCCGCTCCGACAACGCGCCTAGCACATGATACAGCGCCCCCGGCACATGCCGCGTCGTAAAAATGATCGACGTCTTCGTCCCCTCAACCCGCTCCGGCATCTCCCGACCCAACACAAAAAAGCGCGTATAATTAAAATCCTCATCCTCCAACCCACTCACCAACGTCTCCAACCCATACGTCTCTCCCGCTAAGGCACTCGCTATCGCCGCCGTCCCCGCTTCCCCACTCTCGGCCAAATCCCGCGCCGCCCCCGCCGTGTCATAATGCACCAACGGCGCAATCCCCATCCGCGCTAAATTCCGCTCACACTGCCCCAACGCTTGATAATGAGACCGTACTTGCTTAACTTCCGTCAATTTTGTCCCCTTCGGCGCCAATAAACAATGCCGTACCCGCAAAATCACCTCCGCTTCCACCCACAAATCATGATCAACTAATAAATCATAAGCCGGACTCACCGCCCCCGCCAACGAATTCTCCACTGGCAACATCCCTTTATCCGCCGCCCCCGTCCGCACCACCTCAAATATCTCCCCAAACGACCGACACGGCATCGTCTGCACCGCCGTCCCAAACTGTTGGCGTATCGCCTCCTCTGAATACGCCCCATGCTCACCTTGAAAAGCTACCCTTATCTCTTTGCTCATTATCTTAATTCCTTCGCTCTAATAAATGATTATTTCGTTTGGGCCAACATCCGCGCCATCGCATCTAATGCGTTCATCTGCACAGGGCGGACTAACGGCCGTTCGCTCCAATCCGGCCGCAACACCTTCGCCCCCCGCAAATAAACATGATGCACCTCGCTCGGTGCCCGCCACGTGTTCCAATGAATCAAGACCCGTAAACACATCGACAAACTATCCGGTACCAGCATCTCTTGCCCACACAACAAAGCCACATCCGTCCATCCCATCTGCCGCGCCGCCACCGCCGGATACACCGCCGTTAAATCCGGCGTCGTCGTGAAGTAAACACTGGCCACATGATCAGCCTGCATCTCATTCGCCCGTACCAATGCTGCCAACAACTCATGTGCCGCCCCCAAAATCGCTTCCCGGCTATTCTCCTCCACCGTTGTCGCCCCCCGTACCCCACGACAAATCATCACTTGCTGACCATAGTTTACCGACCCATGTTGCTGATTACCTTTCATTTTCTCATCTCCTAAAATAAACCCTACCATGATAATGTCACCAAGCAAAAAAAAAGGACGCGACTCTCGCGAGCCGCGTCCTAGAATTCCTTACTCGGTCTGTTGTTACCTAACCAGCAACAACCTCCCGAGCCTGTTGACGCGGCTCAGGTGCGTTGCTAAAATAGAAAAAGTTGCTCAAATCATAGCTAAGTAACATCATACCAGCATAATATCACGCTCTCCCCCAAGAGTCAACCCCCTAACAAAGTCCAACAATAGCTCCCCCACCACAACCCCCCCCACCGAAAAACCAACCACCCACCCACGCGCATTGTCGCCCACCACACCATATACATAATCAACCAAAAGAACATCCCCGCTCCCGTTACCATCGCTAAAGCTGTTCCTAGCCCAGTAATCTCTTTCATCACCACACCTCCAAGAATAAAAAGGGTTCAATGATACCATTAAGGTATTTATATCATACGCCAAGTGCCAGAAACTCTCTAGTGACAAAGCTCCTCCCCCCATATGACAAATGTCATCCGTTATTTAATTGTTACGACCATTCCCTTGTCCCCCACCATTCCCCCCACCCGGTGATGCCCCATTCCCCCTACCATTGGGATTGCCCGCCCACGGCGGTGGCCCCGGCGGCAAACCTAACTCGCGACGTATCTCGCCCCACCCTTGCCCCTCGGCAAACAACGCCACCGCCTCCTCAATCTCCATCCCCACTTCCTCACTCAACGCATGTGCGTGCCGAATCTGCCCCCAACCTAGCCCCTCTCCATGCCACCCCAATAACATCTCCGCTGTAATCGACTCATCTCCCAACCGCTCGGCCAACGCATACGCCCGCCCAATCTGCCCCCAACCCACACCATCATCCCCATGCGCCGCCACCAGCGCCCGCCAATCCGCACTCGTCACCTCCCCCACTACGCCAGCTTGCATCAGCACCCCCCAACCAATACCACCATCATGCAACGCCAACAACTCCTCACAAGTTGCCCCCTCTAACCGCTCCAACAAAAAGATAACCCGTGACTGCTCACAACCCACACCATTCCCCTCTTGACCTTGAGCCGGCACAGCCACCATCAAACACAATAATAAGCCCCAAATTCCTAACCATTTATACCTAAACATCATTATTTTCCTTATCATCACCTCACCTCCCATTATTACAATTCTTCCGGTGGACAATTAGGCAAATCAGCCATCAATGCCTCCAAAGCCGCTTTCAAATCAGCCAAATCTTCCCCTTCCGTCATCAATAACTCAACCTCAATCAACGATTCCATCGCCTCCGCACACAAATCCGCATCAATCTCTTCCAATAACGGATCGGGGGGCGGACCATCAGCTCGCCCGTCTCCGGCCATCCCCCCAGCTCCCAATCCCCCTTCACTCGGTGGCATCACCTGCGTCGCCACCGGCGCGGGCGTCACAGCCGGATTAGGCAGTTCCACCGTCGGCTGGAAATAACTGCACCCAACCACAAATAAAAATATAAAAATAAACCAGTAAAAATATCGATACGTATATGCTGAAAATGTTTGTTTGTTCATACAATTAGTGTATCAAATCGCCGCCCATTATACAATCCCCCTACCCAACATACCCATTTCAGCTATAATTTGAACATTAATTTACAGCTATTTCTCAGGAGATACAGACTATGCCTAAAACCCATTTAATTCCCATGACTCAAGCCGAATTTGACCGCTATATCGCTGAGAATGTAGCTGGTTATGCGCAGGAACATACCAAAACCGGCAAATGGACCGCTGATGAAGCTTATGATAAAGCCCAAGAACAATACAAAGAGCTTCTTCCCCAAGGTCTACAATCTCCTAACAACTATCTGTTCACCATCATTGACCAAGATGAACAACCCATCGGCCTCCTCTGGTATCATATCAATGACACCACCCATGAAAAATACGCCTTCATCTACGATATTTTGATTTATGAACACGCCCGTCGTCAAGGCCATGCCCAACGTGCCTTCGCTCTCTTAGAAGACCGCCTCCGCCAAGAAAATGTTAAATCAGTTCGGCTTCATGTCTTCGGTCATAATCATAACGCCCAAAAACTATACACGAAACTGGGTTACCACATGACCAACATCCACATGCGCAAAATCTTGTAATGCCTCGATAAACTACAAAACGACCTCGGCCAACCTCGCCAACCCCTCCAAATCATCTAAATCAATCCATTGCAACATAATCCGCTCAACCCCTGCCTCCTCATAGGCCATCAACTGCTCCTGCAGATCATCCCCTGAACCAACGACCATCCCCCGCGCCAGCACTTCCTCTCGCGTCGTCCCCCGCTCCCTTAACTTCGCCTCTACCCCCTCGGCCGTTCGCCCAAATATCAACCCCGTCATCAAAGACCGCTGAACATCTCCCTTTGCCCGCCCCTCAGCCACCAACAAATCATCCAAATGCTCATTCAGCTCTCTAAACTTATCCGCTGTAATATAAACACCATTCCAGGCCGACGCATACTTCGCCGTCAACGGTAACGTCCGCTTAGCCCCATTCCCACCAATCAACAACGGTGGACCACCTGCCCGTGCCGGCCGGGGCAACAAAACCGCCTCCTGCAACTGATAATATTCCCCCTCGAAATCCAATGGTCGCTCATTCTGCAACAAATGGCTCATAATTTGCACCCCTTCCTCAAATCGATCCAATCGTTCTTTAACTGGGAGCAATTCCCAACCATAATTGGTATGCTCACGTTCTTGCCAACCAGCACCTACACCTAACGTCAAACGGCCGTTACTCAAATCATCCACCGCCGCCGCCATCCGTACCGTCATCGTCGGCTGACGAAACGATACCGGTGACACCATAGGGCCAAACTCAATCCGCTCCGTATGACTCGCTAACCAGGTTAACGATACCCATAACTCCAATGACGCCTTATCCGGTGGATTAGCATTCGTATAATGGTCAGACCGATACAATCCAGCAAAACCTAACCGCTCCACAGCTTGGGCTACCCCCTGCCATCGCTCCCAAGTTAACCCATTCTGCCCCTCAACCATAATCGCCACATCCATTACCATACTCCTTATAATTAAAAAACGCCCACCAGTTATAACCAGTGAGCGTTTCCAGTAAACTTTATCTATAAACCTAAAGCTTTACGCCGGCGTCGCATCCAAATGTGGCAATACTTCAGCCAAAATCGCATCTTTAGGCCGAGCGCCGGTCATCCGTGCAACCACATCCCCACCTTTGAATACCATCAAAGTTGGAATACCAATAACACCATACTGACCAGGCGTTTGTGGGCTGTGATCCACATCCATTTTGACCACTTTCAATTGACCATCATAATCATGGGCAATCTGCTTCACCGAAGGCGCAATCGTGCGGCAAGGACCACACCACGTCGCCCAAAAATCAATCAAAACCGGTTGATCAGAGTTCAAAACTTCTTCTTCAAAGGTTGCATCTGTTACATCAATAGGGGCACTCATGGAATTAATCTCCTTAAATATAGCAAAGATAATTTAGCTCTATTACCAATTATCTTCTAAAAAACAATTTGAAATGATAATGATTAACATCATCTTACTTTATTAGACAACGCATCATTCCCATATCTTACTAAATTAATCCCTAAATTTCTATAAGAATATGACAAGATTCCTATTTTTAATAAAATTGCAATCCTTTTCCATCAAAAGTACAATAGAATCATGAAAAATTTAACCCCCAAACAAATCACCTTCCTCTTATTAGCCCTATTTGGCGTCGTCGGACCGTGGTACTACCTGCTCCAACTAGATAATCTATCCCAAGTATTCTCCTTAATGTGGGAAACCCCTACCTCCAGCGCCGTCACCGTCGATATTATCGCCGCCTTGCTCGCCTTTTTCGTTTGGATGATTCCCGAAGGTCGTAAAGTCGGTATCCGCCCTTGGGTCTTTGCCGCCCTCATCATTCTCACCTTCACCGTCGCTTTCGGCTTTACCTTTCCTCTATTTTTATTTCTCCGTGACCGCGCTCTGGCTGGCCACGGACACCCTATCTGGCTCGATAAATAACCACTTATGAAAAATTTAACCAAAACACAGCTTCTTTTCCTCGGCCTCTCCCTCCTCGGCATCATCTGGCCCTGGTACTACAATCTCCAAATGACAGACATCTCCCAATTCTTCTCCGTCATGTGGGACACCCCCGTCTCCAGCTCCCTCAGCGCCGACATCACCGTCGCCGTCCTCACCTTCTTCGTTTGGATGATTCCCGAAGGCCGCCGCGTCGGCATTCGCCCCTGGGTCTTAGCCACCCTCGGCCTCCTCACCTTCCTCATCGCCTTCGCCTTCACCTTCCCCTTCTTCATGTTCCTCCGCGCCCGTGCCCTCGCCGGCGACGGCTCCCCCCGTTGGCTAGACCACTAATGATGTCGTCTAACCTCGAACGCCCTCTCCATCCCATGCCCCCCTTCGTCCGCCAAGCCCTCACCCAACGCCGCCTCCTTGACGACTATTACGCCCGCCCCCCCTACCAACAAAACGATTACCTCGGCTGG
>DATHYN010000029.1:0-3091 GCA_035459145.1 Anaerolineae bacterium
GGGGGGGGTGGCGAGGGTGTAGAGGGCGAGGGTGATGAAGGTGATGAGGATGAGGGTGATGGTGATGAGTTGGTGATGTTTTTTCATGGGGGTAGTTTAGCATAGAGGGAGGGGGTGAGTAAAGGGGGGAGGGGCTACGCCGGTATGATGGGGCTGGCGCGGGGGCGGGAGGAGGGGAGAGGAGGGGGTGGAGGCCGAGGTGGTGGTATGATAGAGGTAATATGATGGAAGCGAGGCATTCGGCGAGAGGGGGTTTTGGCGTTGGGGAGTTGGGTTAGGCGCCGAATGCCTCGCCGTTACGTTGGGCTGACGCGGGGACGGGGGAAGGGAGATGGGAGGGGTGGGAGGCTGTGTCATGATGGGTGTGGGTTGCTTTGGGGGGCGTTATCGGATACCCTTTTGGGTATGAAGAAAGATTTTGAGTTGATTAAACGTTGTTTTGGGTATTTGCGCCCGTATTGGCGGTATGTGGTGGGGATGTATGTGATGATGGTGCTGATCGAGTTGTTGGGGATTAGCATTCCGCAGTTGATGGGGTGGATGGTGGATGCGGGGGTGGTGGCGGGGGATAGGGATGTGTTGTTGGTGGGGGTGGTGGGGTTGTTAGTGGTGGCGCTGGTGCGGGGGGTGTTTGTTTTTTTGCAGGGGGTTTGGAGTGAGATTGCGTCGCAGTGGGTGGCGCGTGATTTGCGGAATGGGATTCAGGGGCAGTTGTTGGCGTTATCGTTTTCGTTTCATGACCAGACGGAGACGGGGCAGTTGTTGTCGCGGGGGTTGCAGGATGTGGAGCGGATTCGGTTTCTGACGGGGCGGGCGGTGTTGCGATTGACGGGTGGGGTGGTGCAAATTGTGATGACGTTGGTGGTACTGTTTTGGATGAATGGGGAGTTGGCGTTGTTTGTGCTGTTATTGTTGCCGATTTTTGTGGCGCGGGCGTATCAGTATGGGCGGCAATATCGGCCGTTGTCGTTTGACATTCAGGACCAGTTGGGGGTGTTGACGGCACGGATTGAGCAGAATTTGCGGGGAATTGGGGTGGTGAAGGGGTTTGCGCAGGAGGCGGCGGAGATTGAGCGGTTTCGGGAGCAGAATGAGGAATGGTTTGGGATGTCGATGGGGGCGGCGCAGATTCAGGCGGTAAATGGGCCGTTGTTGGATTTGATTGCCAATGCGGGGACGGTGTTTGTATTGTGGTATGGGGGGCGGTTGGTGATGGGTGGGGTGTTGAGTTTGGGGGAGTTGGTGGCGTTTTTGACGTATTTGAGTCAGTTGGTGCGGCCGGTACGGTTGTTTGGACGGGTGGTGCCGATTTTGGCGATTGCGGCCTCGGCCGCCGAGCGGATTTTCTCGATTTTGGATGAAGAGCCGACGGTGGAGAATCGGCCGGGGGCGGTGGAACGGCCGTTAGCGGGGCGGGTTGAGTTTGAAGCGGTATCATTCAAGTATGGGCGGCGGGCGGCGTATGCGGTAGAGGGGATTTCGTTTGTGGCCGAGGCGGGACAGATGGTGGCGTTGTTGGGGGCGACGGGGGCGGGCAAATCGACGATTATTCGGTTGTTGGCCCGTTTTTATGAGCCGACGGAGGGGCGGGTGTTATTTGATGGGGATGATGGCCGAGCGTTGGATTTGCGTAGTTTGCGACGTCAGATTGGGATGGTGATGCAGGATACGCGGTTATTTGCGGCGACGATTCGGGAAAATATTGCGTTTGGGCGACCGGAGGCGACGGATGAGGAGGTGGAAGCGGCGGCGCGGGCGGCGCAGGCGCATGCGTTTATTAGTCAGATGGAGAATGGGTATGATAGCGAAGTGGGTGAGCGGGGGGTGACGTTATCGGGGGGGCAAAAGCAGAGGTTGTCGATTGCACGGGCGTTGTTGACGAATCCACGTATTTTGGTGTTGGATGATGCGACGGCGAGTGTGGATACGGGGACGGAGGCGTTGATTCAGAAGGCGTTGGAGGAGTTGATGGTGGGGCGGACGACGTTGGTGATTGCGCATCGGTTGAGTACGGTGCGGCGGGCGGATTTGATTTTGTTGTTGGAGGGGGGGCGGATTGTGGCGCGGGGGACGCATGATGAGTTATTGGCGACGTCGGAACTGTATCGGAAGGTGTATGATTTGCAGTTGCGGCCGCAATTGGAGGTATCAGACAATGTATGATTTACAGTTGCGGCCACAATTGGAGGTGGAGGAATGAGTTTTTCATCGAGTCCGGGTATGGGGCCGAGGGGGGCGTTGCGGAATTTTGGGAAGGAGGGGAAAGATGGACGCTTGTTTGATTGGCGGGTGATTCGGGGGATGTTGACGTTTGTGTGGCCGTTTTGGCGGCGGATGTTGGCGGCGACGTTGTTGATGTTGGTGGCGACGGGATTGACGTTGTGGATCCCTTATTTAATGAAGGAAGCGATTGATGGGCCTATTTTAAGCGGAGATGAGGCGGGTTTGAATCGGTTGGCGGGTTTGTTGGCGGGGGCGTTTATCTTGTTGTATGTGGCGCAGGCGGGGCAGGAATATTTGTTATCGTGGGTGGGGCAGAGGGTGTTGACCAATTTGCGACAGGCGTTATTTGAACATTTGCAGGCGTTGTCGTTGCGTTATCATGATACGACGATTGTGGGGGTGACGGTGTCGCGGGTAATTAATGATGTGGCCGTGATTAATGATTTTTTGACGCAGGGGTTGATTACATTGTTAGGGGATTTGCTCGTTTTGGCTGGGATTTTAGTGGTGATGGTGCAGATGAGCCCGGAGTTGGCGTTGTATACGTTTACGGTGTTGCCGTTGATGGCGTTGGTGACGACGCTGTTTTCGTGGCAGGCGAAGCCGGCATTTCGGTTGACGCGGAAGAGTGTGGCGGCGGTGGTGGGGCGGTTGGCGGAAAATATTGATGGGTTGCGGGTGATTCAATCGTTTGCGCAGGAGGGGCGGGCGCAGGCGCGGTTTGGGGAGGTGAATGAGGCGAATTGGGAGGCGAACACGCGGGCGGTGGGGTTGTCGTTTGTGTTTTTGCCCGCGGTCGAGTTTTTGGGGGTTTTGGCGACGGCGATTGTGTTATTGTTTGGGGGGCGGATGGTTATCGGAACGGAGG
>DATHYN010000030.1:0-13069 GCA_035459145.1 Anaerolineae bacterium
GTGGGAGTGGGGGGTAGACTGGCATTGGGCGTGGGTAGCATGGCGGTGGTGATTGGGGCGGGGGTAGGGGCGGGGGTGACTGGGGGATTATTGGCACAAGCGGTTAAGAACAGAAGAAGGGTCGTGGTAGCCAATATGATCCATTTGTAATGGGTTGGCTGATGGAAAGGGGGGGTATATTGTTGGTGGGGGGCAAAAATATGGCTATTCATAAGCAGTAAGTATAACAAACTTTAGGCACTGGTTGTAATTTCAATCGGTTTTGAAGATAGGTTGATGCTGGGGATGGCGTCTTATTTGTCATCGGTTGGTTGGTATTGGTCGTTATATAGTTTAACAATTTCATAAAGCCATCTTTGTTTTTTTTCCATGGTTGGTAATGATTCGCTGGGGGGGAGTGACAGTTTTTGGCGGATGTGATCGTATATTTGCGTTGTTAGCTCTCGTTTGTTGGTTAATTTAGAGCTACGTTGCAGAAAGGTGTAGATGAGTTCGATATCGGCGGTAGTGAGTGTGTCGAGGGATAGATCTGACAAGAGGTCGATATCGATGTTGATGATATTTAAATAGCGTATATCTCGTTGGCTTTGATTAAGATCGCTGAGGTTAATGGTTTGTTGGTCGTAGACGACGACGGTGCCGGCGGCTAAGTCGCCGAGACGGCGCCATTTTTGATTGAGGAACATGGTGATAACACCGACGCCGTAAGTGGCGGGGAGAATGTCGATGATGCGAATCAAATTGCGAATAATTGATTCGGTGAGGCCGATGGGGCTACCGTTAATATTGACGACACGAATGTTGATGGCCCGTTTGCCAATTGATTGGCCGTTCCACAACATTTCAAAGAAGATGTAATAGCCCCACAAAAAGGTAAAAGCGATGAGGCCCATAATCGCGCTAATGATATTGGCGGCGATATTGGTATTGATGGTAAAGCTAAAGACAAGGGTAGCGAGAATGGCTTGGATGATAACGATAATAATGGTGTCGATGAGAGCGGCTTGGAAGCGAGAGGCGAGACCAGCTAGTTCGTAGCCAAAGACGACATTTTCGGGGGTATCAATTTGGAGGAAGGCTTCATTTGAGTCCATTTGATTGTTCCTTTAATGGTTTCAAGGTGGTTATTGCCAGCGGGCTTCAGCGCGGAGAGGGCTGTGGGCGGCGGCAAAGCAGAGATCGACTTGGCCGAGGGCACCGTCATAGGGACGGTAGCGGTGGCCAACGATATCGTACAGAAAATAGTTGTTGTGGTGCATAAAGGCGATGAGTTCGTGGGCGAGTGGTTTGCGGGGATTGGAGCGAAAGAGAGAGGCTTCCATGATAAATAGTTCGGTGGTACCGAAACAGTGGGTCGCCCCATCGAGGACTTCCCGTTCAAAGCCTTGGACATCGAGTTTGATGAGGTCAGGGATGGGCATTTTGTTTTGGGTGATGAGGTCGTTGATGGTGACGATGGGGACGGTGCGTTGTTGGCCTTGGGCGGCGAGGTCGGCTTGGGGAGGGGGGAGGAAAGAGGAGCCGGCGAGATCGGGCCAGAGGGTGAGGGTGAGTTGGCCGGGGGAAGCGGCGGCGCCAGCTTGGAACCAGTGGGCGTGGGGGAGGTCTTGGGTGAGTTGGGTGAGGAGGCCGCGCATTTCTTCTTGGGGTTCGATGAGGTAGTAGGTAGCGTGGGGGAAGATGTCAGCGGCCATACGGCTCCATTCACCGGTATTGGCACCGACATCGAGGATGGTTTGGGGGTTGAAGCCGAGTTTATGGAGGCGGGTGAGGAGGCGGCTGGTTTGGCGGTATTGCCAGCCGAGGCGGCGGAGGAGCCAGTAGGCGAGGCGGCCGAGGCGTGGGTTTTGGATGAAGAGGAGGTTGATGCGGGTGCGTAGTTTCATGGTGATTATTGGTTGGGGTCGATTTTTTCGGCGATACAGCACCAGCCGAGGGTGTGGTCTTTGTCTTTATCGATGCGGTCTAAGTAGTAAAAAATAACGGGAAGGATGACAAAGAAGATGGCTTGGACGATGATTTGGAAGGGGAGTTGGAGCCACCAGCCGAGTTTGGTTTTGGTTTTGGGGAAGATGCGGGCGTGCATGAGTTGGAGGTTAAAGGAGAGGAACCAGAAGTAGCCACCCCACGGCCGGAGTTCGACCACTTTCATTTGACTATTTTCGATGAGATGGCGGAAGCCGAAAGAGGTATAACGGAAAAAGTCGTGCGGTTTTTGGTGTTGATGCCAGCACATAGGGGCGGAAAGATAGTAGCGGCCACCTGGTTTGAGCACACGGCCAATTTCCTGAGTCACTTTCATCGGTTCATCGACATGTTCCAATGTTTGGATACAGACGGCGGCATCAAAGGTATTATCGGGAAAAGGGAGCGTGCGTAAGTCGGCGAGGGCGTCTAGACCGGTGTAGTCCCAGGTGTTATCGCCGACAGCGAGGTCGACACCTGTGTATTGGGTATGATCGAAATAGTGGATGTAGCGCCCTTCGCCACTACCGGCATCAAGCACACGGGCTTGATTGGGAATCGCGGCTTGGGCTTCAGCCAACATCCGTAATGTTTCGATGCGGTTGACTTCGATACGGTGGCTCAGCCAATTGGGAAGTAATGCTAATTTGCGACGGCGACCAAATCCTGCCATAAGTTTCCTCTTAGATGGTGATAATCAATCGTCTGTTCATTAATAGTAATGTGTGTTGAGATGAGAGAAGCGAAGGTAACGATTGGTATGCATTGATAACAGCCCTTGATTATATCTTGTATCGGTCAGTTCGTGAAATAATATTTTGCTTAACATAATATTATAGGTAAAATGGTATAGTATTAAATGTAGACAGACACAATCCAAATCGCATTTACTTTAGAATAATATTGGTCAGAAAGCAATGTCTACAATCTATTAAGTGCATTAAACTGACTATTTTTAACATTTGATCTTAAAAATAAACGGGTTAAGTGTATTAAACTAAATATCTTCAACATTTGAGCTTGAAAATATGCCGTTTAATACTTAGAAGTTGTTAAATTAAAAGTGAAGAATCTTTTAGTTAAACAACTTAACGTTTTGAAGTTATAATCTAAAAGTGTGACATGTTTAGGTTACATAACTTAAGGAGCAGGATACATATGAGCCGTCAAAAAAGCAAACAGAAAAGAGGGTGTTTTTATCGGTTGATGGTGTGGACATTCTGGCTGGGGGTGGTGGGGATGGTGGCTGGTTTATTGGTGGCGGGTGGTGTTTATATGTATTTAAATGATTTGCTGGCTGATTCGATTAATCGGGTTGTGTATTATGAGGGGTATGGGACAGGGGGGTATCCGCGCTTTTTTGACCGGAATGGTATTTTGTTGTTTGAGTTGAAGACGAGTGAAGAGCGGCGTTATATTCCTTTGGATGAGATGCCGGCCTCGGTTTTGCATGCGACGACGACAGTTGAGGATGATACATTTTGGACGAATATGGGGGTTGATCCGTTAGCGATTGTGGCGGCGATTAAGTACAATGTGACGAGTGAGGGGCGGCCGATTGGGGCGAGTACGATTACCCAACAGTTGGTACGGCATGTGGCGTTTAGTTATGAAGATCGGGTGGCGGCGAGTTATGATCGTAAGATTCGGGAGATATTTATCGCCTTTCAGCTGACGCGTCAGCGAAGTAAGCATGATATTTTGGAGATGTATTTAAATGAGATTTATTATGGGAACTTGGCTTACGGGATAGAGGCGGCGTCGCAGACGTATTTTAATAAACGGGCGGAGGAGTTGAATTTGGCCGAGGCGGCATTTTTGGCGGGGTTGCCACAATCGCCGATACAGTTGGATCCATACAGTAATTTTGAGGGGGCGAAAGCGCGACAGCAGTTTATTTTGGATTTGATGTATGATGATGGCAAGATCGATTATGTGGCGTATCAGGTGGCGCGAGGGCGGAACTTACATTTAGCGGAGCAGGTGCCGATTGAGGTGGAGATTGCTAATGGGGTATTGGAGGCGCCCCATTTTATTGTATATGTGCGTCAGATTTTAGAGTCGAAGTATGGGGCGGATTTGATTCGGGATGGATGGCAGGTGACGACGAGTTTGGATTTGGAGATGCATCGGATGGCCGAGGCGGCGATGCGAGAGCATGTGGCTAATCGGGCGGCGGTGCATGATGTGAGTAATGGGTCGGTGGTTATCTTGAAGCCAGACACGGGGGAGATTTTGGCGATGGTGGGGAGTTTGGATTATTTTAATGCGGCGATTGATGGGCAGGTTAACATTGCGTTACAGCCGAGACAGCCTGGTAGTAGTATCAAGCCGATTGTGTATGCGGCGGCGATGGGCAAGGGGTGGACGGCGGGGCATGTTATTTGGGATGTACCGATTAAGTTAGAGTTGGCGCCGGGGCAGGAGATGGTGCCGGTGAATTATGATCGGCGTTATCATGGGCCGGTTTTGTTACGGGATGCGTTGGCTAATAGTTACAATATTCCCCCGATTCAGATTACGCGTGATATTGGGGTGCAGGAAGTGATTGCGACGGGGCGGAAGATGGGGATTGTGTCGTTGACGGAGCCACCTGGTTATTATGGGTTGGCGATTAGTTTGGGTGGTGGGGAAGTGCCGTTATTGGAGATGACACATGCGTATGCGACATTGGCGAATGAGGGGCAGAAGCCGACATTGACACCGGTGTTGCGTATTGAAAATAGCCGAGGGGAGTTGGTTTTTGATTTTATACGGGATCAAATTCCGGCGGTGAATGCGATTGATAGCGGGATTGCTTATATTTTAAGTGATATTTTGAGTGATAATCGGGCACGGACGCCAGCGATGGGGGCGAATAGTTCGTTGCGTTTGCCATTCCCCGCGGCGGTTAAAACGGGGACGACGAATGATTATCGGGATAATTGGACGATTGGTTATACGCCGGGGGTAGTTGTGGGGGTGTGGTCGGGCAACGCGGATGGGCATCCGATGCGGGATTCATCTGGTTTGTTTGGGGCGGCGCCGGTGTGGAACCGGGTGATGCAGTCGATTTATGCGTCGCCATCGATGGTGGAGAGTTTGCGGGTGGGGACGGAGATGCCGCCGACGTGGTATGAGTTGCCGAATGATATTGAGCAACGGGATGTTTGTTTGCCACGGGGGACGGGCGGGAGTGTGTGTACGGCAACGCGGTCGGAGTTGTTTATTAGGGGGGGGACGGTGCAAACGGTAGCACGGGTGGGGTATAACACGAATGCGATGGATAATCCAGGGGCGTGGACATTGGCGACGTTGGCGGCGACGGGGGATCAGTCGATAGCGTTACGGCCGTTAGCGGATGGGACGACGCCACCACCATCATCACGGTGTGTGATTAATATGCGGCCAGCGCCGGATGAGGCGATTGTACGTTTGTATTTACCGGTGCCACCGTATTATCCGGATGAGGTGTATGCGCGGTTGTGGGCGAGACAGGCGGGGTATGTGATGGCGCCGCCGACGATGTGTCCGGTTAGCAGTGTGCGGGCGGTGACGAATTCAAATGTGATTATTGGTGAGCGGAGTGGGGGTAGTGTAGGGAATGGGAGTGGGGTAGTGATTGGTAATGGTAATAATGGTGGTGGGGGGACGAGTGGTGGTGGGAGTAGTAGTCCGCCGGTTAGTGGGCGGTTGGCGGTTATTTCGTCGCCGTCGGCGGGGGCGCAGATTCAGGGGGATATTGATATTGTGGGGACGGCGAATTTTAATGCGGCCGAGGTTCAATTTTATAAAGTTGAGATTGGGTCGGGGAGTAATCCGAGCAGTTGGGTGACGATTGGGACGACGCATAGCCAGCCGGTGGTTAATGGGTATTTAGAGACGTTACCAGCGTCGAATTTGCCGGCGGGGCCGTATGTGATTCGGTTGGTGTTGGTGCAGACGGATGGGAATTTTCAACAGCCGTATTCGGTGCCGATTACGGTTGTACGGTAGGGGGTAGTGTCCGTAGGTTTGTTCGTAGGTTTGAGGTGAGAGTTGATGACGGGGATGTTTGGTGGATTTTGACGCGGATTTTAGGGATTTGACAGATTTTTTGGTGTTGACGAAGTGAGGAGGGGTATTTGGAGGGGAGTTTGCGATTTATTTAACAAATCGTGTCGCTTCTAGTATGGGTAGTGGACTGTTAAAAAAGGACAGTATTAGTGAGGGAGGGTTGTAGATTAAAGGGGCGAACGTTAAGCGTTCGCCCCTTTTTGTTTTCGTTATTTAGTTGGTGGGGAGGAGGAGTGGAGAAAAAAGGGAGGTTTAGGGGAGGTTTAGGGGAGGTTTAGGGGAGGTTTTAGGGAGGTTGGTCGTTTATACTGTCAATATTAATTTAAAACGGATATGCTTTGGTCTGGTTGTGGACTGGTTAGGGAGAGGATTGAAGCATTGATTGAGTATAAGTGTACCGTGAAGGATGTTGAAGGAAAAAGAAAAATGCTATTGAAGAAAATGATGGGTGTGATTTTGTTAGTGGGGTTGTTGATGGGAATCTTTTTTTGGTTGCCGGTCGTATTATCAGCAGAGCCACCAGCTGATTTAACGGTTGATACCTTGGTTGATGAGGAGGATGGGAGCTGTAGTGATGGGGATTGTTCGTTGCGGGATGCGATTTTGTTAGCACCAGAGGGAGGTAGTATTGATTTTGGGGTAACGGGAAATTTGCTTTTGAGTAGTGTGTTAGTGATAGAGCGAGATCTTGTGGTTGAAGGGCCGGGGCCAGGGGATTTAGAATTACAGGATTATGGGATTGAGATTAGGACGGGGGCTAATGTTATTTTGCGGAATTTTACGATGTTATATAGCAATACTGGGCAGATGGGGGCGGTCTATAATGAGGGGGATTTAACGATGGAGGGAATCCGGGTATTTCATAGCCAGTCCATTGCGGTGAATAATTTTGGGGTGTTTGTGGGGGATGGGTTGTTGTTTCAAAGGGTTTTCGGTGTGGTGTTGAAGGTGGCCGAGGGAGCGGATTTAACGTTAACAAATAGTATTATTGATAATAACAGTTCACATGGTATTGAAAATAGGGGGACTGTTTATGTGGCGGATACGATGATTAGCCGTAACCGTGGTATTGGTGTGTATAATACGGATTCAGGCGTGGTGGAGTTGGTGCGGGTGGATTTTGATCGGCAGACGAGAGATTCAAGTGTGCAAAATGATGGGGCTGAGGCCGTGTTTGTGGTGCGTGAGTCGATTGTTCGTGCTGGGGATGGAGACGTATCAGTGTATAACGTGGCAGGTGAAATGTATATTGAGAAATCTGTTATGTATGGTAATAAATCTAATTATACGCCTATTATTGAGAATTATGATCGGTTAGAGATTGTCAATAGTACGATTACGGATAATGATAGTTTTAACGATTATATGTTACGGAATCAAGGAATGATGACAGTTACGTACAGCACCATAGCGAATAATCATGATGCGATAGGTAATGTCGTTGAGTTGGGGGCGCGATTATGGTTGGGGCATACGATTTTGGCGAATAACGATGGGCCGAATTGCTGGGGGGAGGAGGGGATTATATCGTTAGGGTATAATTGGAGTGATGAGCTTGATTATGAGTCTAGGTGCAACTTGATCGCGGAGGGGGATATAATTGATAGGGATCCGATGCTAGGAGAATTGGCGGATAATGGTGGGCCAACGGAGACATTGGCGTTGTTGATGGGGAGTCCAGTTATTGGGAAAGGGAACTGCGCGGTGGGAGGAGAAAGTGTGGATCAGCGGGGTGTGGCGCGGCCTTATGGTGGCAGTTGTGATATTGGGGCGTATGAGTATGACGGTGGTTTTTATGTGGAGACGGTGGATGATTTTTACGCTATGGAACAAGGGACGGTACTGGAGCTGATGGCGCCAGGGGTGATGGCAAATGATTCGTATGCGGGCGATGGGGAGCAACTGTTTACGCTGTTATCATCACCGGCAGTGGGTACATTGGATTTGCTGGCTGGAGGTGGTTTTCGGTATGAGCCGCCAGTTGATTTTGAAGGGGAAGCTGTATTTCGGTATCGAGTGGAAGAGGGAGGGTATGCGGATGAGGCCGTGGTACGGATTGAGGTGCGAGGGGATAGTTGTTGGGCGACGCTTGATGATGGGGTGACAGTGTTGTCATCGTGGGATGCGACAGCGTTGTTAGAGGCGGTGGAAGCGGTATCAATTGGTGGCGTAGTGAAGGTGGCTGGGGTGTGCCAAGGTGAGGGTGAAGTACGGTCAGACAGTGTTGTGGCTTTGGTGTATGCGGAGAAACCATTTAGTTTATTGGGTGGGTATTCGGCCGATAATTGGATGATGGCTTATCCCGAAGTGCAGCCAACGATTATAGATGCACAACATGAAGGGAGTGTCATCGTGATTGATACGCATGGGCCGGGTATTAATGGTGATATGGTGTTGGCGGGGTTGCGCGTGATAAATGGTAATGCTGGTGGGGTCTTATTGTATATCGAGCATTACAATCAAGTGATTATTCGGGATAGTTATGTGGAGAATAATCAAGGGGATTCGATAGGTGGGTTGGAGGCGATGGGTGTGGTTAGTATTGAGAGAACGGTGATTGCTAATAATGTGGGGGGGCTTGTTGGGGGTGTTGATTTAGATTATGCTTCTTGGGCGCGCATGAGTGATTCTATTGTAGAGGGGAATATGGGTGGGCTTGTTGGTGGTGTAAATGCTACCATGAGTCGGTTCATTTTGGAGAACAGTTTGATCGCTTATAATGGGGCCGAGGGTGACGTGTTTAATAATTATCATGAAACGGCGGGTGGTTTATTAATTGGTCAGCCGGATGGCACTGATAGTGTGATTATGAATAGTACAATCAGTCATAATTGGGTTGAGAATGGGTATGGTGGTGGTATTTATCATTATCCGATGAGTGAACCGCTTGGTGGACCGTTGACAGTTAATGGGGGGAATTCTTTGAGGGGAGTAGATGATGATGTATCGATGGACTATGGCAGTAGTTACATAGATATTCATAACAGTACGATTGTGCATAATCAAGCGGGTTGGGGAGCAGGGGGGGTGATGAATACTAGTCAAATGATACAGAGTGAAAAAATCAGTAATATTATTACCTTTACCAATAGCATTGTAGCTTACAATGGTGAGGAGCAATGCATTAGTAATGGAGAACTAGCAGTTATACGGACGGGGGGGTATAACATGGCTGATGATGCGAGTTGTAGGTTGACGGGGGAAGGGGATATGGAGAATACGGATCCGTTGGTAGGGCCGTTGTTGGAGTCGGGGGTGACGGCTGAAGGTGGGGTGGCGTGGACGCATTATTTGCCGGGGTCGAGTCCGGCACGGAACGCGATTCCGATGGGGGTGAATGGGTGTGGGGCTGAGGGTGATCGTGATCAGCGGGGGATGGCGCGGCCGTTGGAGGGGGCGTGTGATATGGGGGCGCATGAGATGGGGCGGCCGACGTTGGGGATTATTAGTGGGGTTGAGATTGAGTTGATGGAGGGGGGAACGGCCGTTATCGGTCTCAACTTAGCGTACGGGATTGATGTGCCGGTGACAGTTGATTATGAGTTGGTGGGTGGAACGGCGGAAGGGGGTGTGGATTCGACGGAGACGGCTGGTACGATAACGATAGGGGCGGGGGAAACGGAGGCCGAGGTGGTGATAGAGATCGTGGATGATGCGTTGGTGGAAGGGCGCGAATGGTTTTATGTGCACTTGTCGTCAGTGGAGGTCACGGTTGGTGGGGGGTGGGTACGGATTACGATTGTGGATGATGATAGCTTGACGGAGAAGATGTATCTGCCGGCAGTGGTGCGGTAAAGGAGAGTCGTAAGTAGGTGAAAGGGGCGAACGTTAGGCGTTCGCCCCTTTTTGCTTTAGTTATTTAGTGGTGGAGAGGAGAGGTGGAGAAAAAAGAGAGGTTTAGAGGAGGTTTTAGGGAGATATTGAGGAGGTTGGTCGTTTATAATGTCAATGTTAATTTAAAACGGGTCTGCTTTGGTTTGGTTATGGGCTGGTGAGAGAGATAATCGAAGCGTTGGAGCCTTATCATGCTATGAAAGATGTTGAAGGAAAAAGAAAGATGTTATTAAAGAAAATGATGGGTGTGGTTTTGTTAGTGGGGTTGTTAATGGGAATCTTTTTTTGGTTGCCGGTGGTGTTATCAGCCGGGCCAACGGCTGATTTAACGGTTGATACCTTGGTTGATGAAGTGGATGGGAGTTGTAGTGATGGGGATTGTTCGTTGCGGGATGCGGTGGCCTTGGTGCCGGCTGGCGGGGTGATTGATTTTGCCGAATTAGGATCGGTTTCTTTGGACCCAGCATTAGGTAGCTTGGTGGTGACTAAAGATATGACTATAGAAGGAAGAGATGACGGATTAATTAGAATTCATCATGATTTTGAAATTGTAGCGGAAGCAACGGTGATCATGACGGATCTTACTTTGAGTGATTCATGGTACACCGACGTCCCTATGATTGAGAATGCTGGGCATATTACCTTGCAACGGGTAGAGATAGCTTATGCCACAAAGCCAATTCTCTATACGACAGGAACTGCGATTATTGATGAAGCTCTTATTCATTATTATACCGAACCGATTGAGGTAGCGCCGACAGGGGTGTTGACATTAACGAATAGTCTTATTGAATATGGTCAGGCAGTAGAGATTATTAATCAGGGACAAGTCTATATAATGGACAGTACTTTTCGTGATGAAAAGGGAGGTATTGACAATCGTGATGGTGGTTTGTTGGTAATGGAACGGGTTTTGTTTTTGTATTTTGATAAGGGACCCTTACTATATAATCATGGTGCGGAGGCTAAGGTACGGATGTATGATGTGAGAATGAGAAGGAATAGTAGTGATGGTGAGCCATTCATTCTCAATGAGGCGGGCCATATTGAACTTGAGAATAGTTTGATTTTTGATAACGTTGGTGGTTCTATTATTAATCAAGATCGTTTCGAAATAAAGAATAGTACATTTACGGCTAATGAAGCTTCTGTGCATATTGATAATCAAGCGTTGATGACGGTTACACATAGTACTTGGTATGGTAATGAAGGTATGATTAACAACCAAGAAAGTATGGGAGGGAGATTGTGGTTGGGTCATACTATTATGGCCAAAAATGAAAATGGTAGTTGTCAACAAGGGATAATGGTTATCTCTTTGGGCTATAATTTGATTGATGAGCCGTATTGTGGTTTGACTGCGACTGGCGATTTTGTAGATGCTGATATTGAATTAGTGCGATTGAATAATAATAGCGGAACGATAATAACGTTGGCGTTATTGCCAGGGAGTGTGGCGATTGGTAAGGGGAATTGTACGGAAGTTACTGTCGACCAACGGGGTGCGCCACGAACGATGGGGCGTGGTTGTGATATTGGGGCGTATGAGTATGATGGGCCATCGACTTTAATGGTACGGGATGATTTTTATGATATGGAAGTGGGGACGGTTTTGGATAGATTGTTGCCGGGTGTGGGGGGTAACGATTCGTATGTGGGTGATGGGCATGATCGGATCATGGTGGTGGTGCCGCCAGCGGTGGGTGAGTTGGATTTGCGGGATGATGGTGGGTTTACGTATACGCCGCCGGTTGATTTTGAGGGGGTGGTTAATTTTAAGTATCGGGTGGTGGCCGAGGGGCAGGAGGATATAGGTAAAGTGACGATTGAAGTGCGGGGGGATGTGTGTCATACGACGATTGATGATGGGGGGACGGTGTGGTCGTCTTGGGATGCAACGGCGTTGAAGATGGCGGTGGAGGCGGTGCCGGCTGGGGGTGTTGTTAAGATAGCGGGTCGGTGTCGGGGTCAGGGGAGATTATATGCGTCTAATGTGGCTGCTTTGGTTTATGGGCAGAAATCATTCTCTTTGCAAGGGGGATATCGTTTAAATGATTGGCTGAACGCGTATCCAGAGATGCAGCCGACGGTTGTGGATGCGGCTAATGAGGGGACTGTGGTGCATATTATGGGTGATGGTAGTCATCCGATTGTGATTGATGGGGTACATGTAATTGGTGGTGATGGCGGTGGGGCTTGGTTGGCGAATGGGGGGAATGATGTGCTTGTTCGTCGCAGTTATTTTGAGCATAATGAAGGTGGTTTGGCGGGGGGGATGGCGGTGATGACGGCCACGATGGTTATAGTGGAAGAGACGGTGGTGGCGGATAATGCGAGTCGTTATGATGGGGGACTTTTGTTTGAATTTGATGTGGATGCTGTGGTGATTAGTAATAGTATGATTCTTAGTAATACAGGTTTCTTGGCTGGGGGGCTGACGAATCACGCATCATCATTACGGATCGCTAATAGTGTGATCGCTAATAATCAGTCAATTGATCCCCTGAATGAGGGTCTTGGTTATCGCAGTGGTGGTTTGGTAAATAGTCGTTACGGTGAGGCGATCGATGGGTTGATAATTAATAGTACTATTAGTGGCAATTTTATAGATCTTGCTTATTATTATGGGGCAGCGATAACACAAGGAGTAGCTAATTTTGATGCACGATTAGCCATTCAAAATAGCACAATTGCTTATAATCAGACGGAATATGGGTATGGCGGGATATTTATCAGGACTTGGGGGGGATTTGAGCCTGGCTTGATTATTTTGACCAATAACATTATTGCCTATAATACCGGGGAACAATGCAATTCAGCGGATTATTTCCGGACGAACAATTATAATATAGCGACGGATAATAGTTGTCATTTGACAGGCGTTTATGATCAGCCTAATACGGATCCGTTATTAGGGCCGTTGTTGGCATCGGGGGTGACAGCTGCGGGAGGGGTGGCGTGGACGCATTATTTGCCGGGGTCGAGTCCGGCGCGGAACGGGATCCCGGTGGGGGTGAATGGGTGTGGGGCTGAGGGTGATCGTGATCAGCGGGGGATGACCCGGCCGTTGGAGGGGGCGTGTGATATGGGGGCGCATGAGATGGGGCGGCCGACGTTGGGGATTGTTGATGATGATATGGCGTGGGTGGCGGCGGCAACGGCCGTTATCGGTCTCGACTTAGCGTATGGGATTGATGTGCCAATCACGGTTAATTATGAGTTAATGGGGGGAACA
>DATHYN010000031.1:0-1035 GCA_035459145.1 Anaerolineae bacterium
TGTGCTGTAGGTCACCCTTGTCGCGCGTGTACCTCCAGCCCTCGCGGCTATTCAAGAACTTGGTTGCCACGAACTCCGCCCAGTCGATCACCTCGTTGGGTGCTGTCATGCGTTCACCGCCAAGACAATTACCGTGGCAAAAAATCCAATCACGCACAACGGCATTGCGCTCATCCCAATCACAAAGCCCCACTCGTCTGCATCCCACTTGTTGCTCATGTTGCCTCCCTTGCTCGGTGTACCTGATGGCTCCACACTAGCGGGCGATGGGCGAACCAACAAGCGGAACGGGCGCATTTCAGATAACGGGATGGTAACGATTGCTTCTGTCAATCAACATGCAATAAAAAAATCTAGCGCTGACCGGGGGAAAGTCCCAGAAACAGCAAGAAAGAGGTCTTTGTTTTTAATAGGGATCAACAAACCTGAAATCCCAAAGAACCAAAAAAGTGTTCGCGGTGGGCGCCCCACTCCGCAGGTACTTTGTACCAATACAAAACCGAGGCCTTTCCCCCCGACAAATCCTCACGAATGCCGCGCATGACCTTCCCTCACACGTGGCCCCCATGCCCCCGGGGGTATCCCCACCATGCTGCCTGAGCATCCCTCACCAATACATGACAATGTCTCACCTATAGCACACCCGCCGAACGTGTGGAATCCTCACCCCCCTACCCCTACCCCATGAGCATCCTTCACCAATGCCGCGCCCCTGAGCTTATGAGCATCCCTCACCATTGTGGCGCTCGCCGTGGCGCGCGTGGGCGTGGGGATTACTCACGTATGGGGGGCACCCTACCGTTACCTAAGCGTTACATTTAGTTGCCCCTCTAGGGTTGACATGCCCCCCCGCATGGGCATAGTCTGTACTTATGAAGACAACGACACACACCCCCCGCTACTCTGCTAGCGCGGACGTGGCACTCACTCACGACGACGACTTGAACGAATGGGTAGTTGTCACTGGCCCCTTGCACCCCTACCGGGTGGACGCCATCCACTACCCGTCATACACTGCGGCACTCGCGGCCTACC
>DATHYN010000032.1:0-1182 GCA_035459145.1 Anaerolineae bacterium
GTTCCCGAAGGTTGCCCGGGAATGATGGTTGAATAAAGTCCCGCCCCATTGTTGGTCATGGCCACGGTGATAAAATCGTAGGTGGGATCAATGCGATAACGCACCGCCAGCGACGAAAGGCCGTCCGGATCGTCGACTTTGGCCAACACTAGAACCGGTGCGTTGGCGGGGGGCAGGGGAGGGAAATGGCGCGTGTCCGTAATAGCCGGCCCAATGTTGTCCCGCAACAAGCTGTTGGGTTGTCCGGGGGTGCCCAACTGATAAGTGGTCAAGGTGTATCCCAACGCTTCATGCCAGTTGCCGCGTAAACGCAAAAGCAAATTGGGATTGCCCTTGAGCCATCGGGCCCGAGCCCGCAAGGTGACGACGGTGCCGGAGCTAAGGGTGGTGGGGAGCTGAATGCGAATGCGATTGGACCCGGTGTCTCCGCGCCCCGTGGTGCGAATGCGCAGGGATCCAGAACTGTTGTCCCCTTCGTTGGGTTCCCAAATGGATCCATTATGATTACCCTGAAATATCCAATCATCGGTCCCGGTTTCGAAACTGGGATTGCTAAGCAAATTGTTTCCGCCGGCTGGGATGACTTCCACGTTATCCAACAAAACTTCGCCCGCCCCCAGCAAGGTCACGTGCAATTGGTAGGCATCCGCATACCCGTTGTCCATGACCCCCGTGGCCTCCACCGTCACCCACTCGCTCTTGCTCGATTCATCGCTAGCCCCCCAATTGGGCGCCAGGTTGGGATCGGCGTTGGGATGGCGTAGTTCCAAACTGCTGCCTCCCCCGGCCGTCCAATCACTCCAACGCCCGCCTTGACCGTAGGTGACTTCATCGATGGTGATATGAATGTGGTTGGTCTCGAGTTGCCCAATCCGATTGGTGGCCATCAATTCGTCGGGTTTGTTTAACTCAATCCGTTCTCCGCGATTACTCAAACGCCCGTTGTAATCCCCCACGCAGTTTACGGTGTTCAATCCCGGATAAAGGGAGCGCAAGTGAACGGCGTCTTTGGCGACGACCAGAACTTCACCGGGCCCCAGGATGGTGTTGTTGGGGAAATCAAAATCGATGGCATCCCGTAATCGCCATCCGGAGATATTCACGGCTTCATCGCTCCGATTGAATAACTCGACATACGCATCCCTCTCCTGGGCCGAAGCGGGGTCGAACATGATTTCGTTG
>DATHYN010000033.1:0-24388 GCA_035459145.1 Anaerolineae bacterium
CCCCACCCCCAATCAACCCTCTTCCCCAACTTCCCCACCCAACTCGACCTATAAAAGGAACCTAATGACTACTAACACCACCCCACCCCCACACACCTATTACCAAATCAAAAAAACAAATGATACCTTAACCATTACAAACCCACTTCGCAAACGTTATGACATTATAGGAGCGGGTATTATGGTACTCTTGCTCTCTACATTCGGTAGTATAGCGTTGTCTAGGATAACCTATATGAGTGACTTTTTTCCTCTTATTCTAACAATGTTTTGGTCGGTGATTTGTCTACCAATAATGCTAATAGGTAGTATCTATATTCTCCTTTGGCAATTCAATGGCCAAGAACAGATTATTGTTACCCCTGAATCAATCACACTACAATATGAAATGTTTGGCCGTGTGCGTCAAGCAACCTACTCAACGACACACATTACCCACTTTGGCACCTCTAATCTACTACCAGCTAGTCGCACCGCCCCCTTTTTAACGCGTCTACGTGCTGCTTATGGCATGGAGGGCGGCACCCTCACCTTTGACTACGGTTCCGATACCATCCATTTTGGCATCAACCTATCTGAAGCCGAAGCCCGTCAACTTATTGCTGAAATCAAAACGACCATCTCGCCTAAATAATTAAAACTTAATTCGTCATATTTACTTAGCAAAAACTAAAGAATCTGTTATTGGCATTTGATTCCAAATTTGACCATCTAAAGTACGTCCAGCTTTTTTCTTGTTACGACCTCCCCATTGCTTAAAGAAAAATGGGACTTGAGCATGCACACACTGTTGACGAATATCTATCACCCATTCTTTAGCCATTGGCCTAGCCCCAACACCAGATTCTCCACCCACAATTACCCAATCAATCCCACTAAGATCTAAATGAGATAATGGGCCTAATAATGGCTCTAATGACAAAAATTTTATTTTAGCACCAGTTTGTCTCAAATGATCGATACGAAATTGATAAGGTTCCGTTTCAACACTAACTCCCATCCAAACATTATTTGGCCAATCAATCTTCGTATGAAGCTCCAGTAAACGCTTTGACCGCTTTGTTAATACTTGAAAACAATGCCAATCAGCCCTTCTCATCACATCAAATACTCTTTGAATAAAATGTAAAGGAACATCATCATGAAACAAATCACTCATTGAGTTTACAAATACTAATTTTGGTTTCTTCCATTGCAACGGTCGTTCTAACATATGCGGTTGTAAAGTTAACTTAAATCCATTACGATAATTAGCTTGTCCCATAGCTTTTAACCGACGAGCCATCGTTTCTGCATAACAATGTTTACAGCCCGGACTTATCTTATTACAGCCGGTAACAGGGTTCCAAGTTGCATCAGTCCATTCAATTGTTGATTGTGCCATCATTCACCTACTAGTAAGAATATGTTGTGCGATTTTAACTGCTGTTTTATTATGTGCAGCAAAACATAATAGATATAACGGATTTCCTTTAGAGTTATACAAAGGTAATGGGTTTTCAGCAACATGCTCGAAAACAGACTGCAATCTTTGAACAAAATAGTCTCCAATTTGCTTCAAAGTTACTCGTTTTTCTAGACCCAAATCATCATCAAATAACGAAGGTTGTTGTTTGGGGGCATAAAAAGCATCAAACCAATCAGTTGTACCAAATAAGTTATTAAGCTTTTGTTGAAATATATCTGATATTTGTCCATCACGTCGCAACAAACGATTAACAGCCACTCCCAAAGGAAATAATAACCATAAATCAATTGCCTTTGTCGAAGCAATTGCCTCAATAGTGTTCCACTCAACCTGCATACCAAACGGATCTAAAAATAAAACAGCTCGATTTCTTTTCCACTTATAGTTTAAACATAAATCCTGTAAATACGAGTTACAATCAGAATTTATAGGCCAAATATCCTCAGCTAATTCAGGATAATCTACTTTTAGTTGTTTCAGTTCCTTAAATCGTTCTATATCTTTTTCAATAAAAATATATCTTGTAAATCGCGGTTGAACTTGTAACGCAATCTGTGCTGATCCTCTATAAAATTTTAACGATTCCTCAAAAAGCATAGGAAACATTAACTCATTTTGATATTGTTCTTGTTCTAATGTACGATACCCAGTCCCAGCAAACGCATCAATATAAGCAAAGCGAAAATTACGTTTATCTAGTATTTTTGTATACGCTCGTAAATACATATCAATTCTTTTCAACTTCTCTTCAGTCCAGTCTCCCCCAAATGTTTGTTGGTACATTATTTCACCTTTTCTGGTTAAAAGAAACACCCATAATATCTCATTATACCAGAAAAGAACATATGTTTCAATCAATATAAAAATCTCCCCTAGCCCAACCCCGCTCATTTGTGCTACAATCCCCCTACTATGACTCTCGAATTCCAAAAACTCGCCCAAGATATTGAAAAAATGGCCGGCCGCGTCGCCCAACACCGCCACCAACGCGCCCAAGACGCCCTCACCGCCCGCCAAACCCTCCAAAAATATACCCAAGATTGGCCCGCCATCGCCCGCGCCCTCCATAAAGCCGAAACCCAAGCCGACCCCAAACATTACCGCGGCGCCCGCCCCCTCAATGACCTCGAACCTCTCGCCACCCCCGTCCCCCCACCCACCCCACCCGCCCAAGCCACCATCATCGCCACCGATGGCTCCCAAATTATGCCTGACCGCCACGCCGCCTTCCTCTACTACCTCATCAACATCGGCGGCATCATCTACCACCACGGCCGCCCCACCTCCCCCACCATCTTCTCCCTCCCCGAAATCCACTACCTCGAATACAACTCCGCCGCCACCAGCCAAAGCGCCATCAACATCGAACGCGACCTCAAAGAAATCAGCCACCTCGCCCGCACCGTCTGGGAAAACCGCGACGCCCAATCACCCCTCCTCGCCATCCTCGACCAACGCCTCCTCTACTGGCCCATCGGCGGCCATGAATCCGCCAGCCAAAAAGCGGTCGCCGCCTGGGGCGACGAAATGTCCGCCATCCACCACAGCGGCGGCCTCCTCGCCGGCTACATCGTCCGCCCCGGCAAAACCTCCGTCATCACCCTCCTCCAAGCCCTCGCCGCCCAGCCCACCTTCGATTGGCTCACCCTCGGCCAACGCCAAGCCGGCTGGGGCCTCTCCGATGCCGACCTCTACGCGGATATCCTCCCCCCCGGCCACCGCAGCCCCGTCTTTGTCGACATCTCCCCCGCCAACGAACGCTTCACCGAACAAGACCCCCACAACACCGTCTGCTTCTTCTACTTTAACCCCGGCCAATTCGGTACCCAAATCGCCCGCGTCGATATCCCCCTCTGGGTCGCCGATGACCCCGACCAAGTCGCCCTCCTCCACGCCCTCCTCTACGACCAATGCCGCATCCTCGGCGACTACCCCTACGTCCTCGCCCGCGCCGATGAAATGGCCGTCGTCGGCAAACAAGACCAAGCCGAACTAAACTTTATGCTCGACCTCGCCATGCAACGCCAAGGCGTTCACGATGACCTCACCGCCAAACAAGCCAGCAAAGACCTCGCCCGCGGCGCCCGCACCCGCCACCTCGGCCCCTAACCCCTAGGAGAAACCCTTATGTCTACCACCACCTCTGAATTCGGCCGCGTCCTCCGCGCCAGTACCACCGGCTTCGCCGTCGGCTGCCGCGTCACCCAACTCGCCGGCCCCGCCTTCGGCGCCCTCATCAAAGCCCAACCCGTCGCCGAACGGGAAGCCATCTACGGCCTCATCTACGACATGCACATCGACGACGACCCCCTCGTCCGCCGCCTCGTCCTCGTCGAAAACCCACCCACCGCCGTCATCAACGACCAACGCCGCAACCGCCTCCTCCCCATCGAAATGAGTATCCTCGCCATCGGCTACCGCCAAAACGGCAAACTCTACCACGGCCTCCCCCCCCGCCCCCCCCTCAACCTCGACCCCGCCTACCTCTGCACCGACCCCGATGAAATCCGTGACTTCACCAACCGCCTCGGCTACCTCCGCCTCATCCTCCGCACCACCGGCTCCCCCGTCCCCGTCGACCAACTCCTCGTCGCCCACATCCTCAGCATCTACCACCTCCGTGACCAAGATGACACTTGGGCCCTCAGCGCCATCCAAGAACTAATCGAACTCCTCCGCAGCAACTACGACATCCTCATCCCCACCCTCGAAGCGCTCAGCGACGCCCTCCCCAACTTAGACCTACCACAGGATTAACTTTATGAATGAAAACTCCCCCATCGGCTACATCATCGGCGGCGGCCTCAAACAAGGCTTCCTCATCCGCCTCACCGTCCCCGCCGACACCGTCCAAGAAGGCAGCTTCGTCGTCGTCGATAGCGGCCAATGGCGCTACTACGGCCTCGTCACCGACCTCCAACTCGGCGCCACCGACCCCCGCTTCGCCGACGAACAATCAGACCGCCTCCAACCCGCCATCAGCCGCGCCCTCCTCGGCAAAACCCTCTACACCACCCTCACCATGTACCCCACCCTCATGATGGACCGCGGCCCTGACCCCGATGACGACCCATCCGCCTACCTCGACTGGCAAGAAGAACTCGATAACGGGGACATCGGCCCCCAACCCGTCAAAACCGTCCCCGCCCACCATGCCGCCGTCCGCGCCGCCTCGGCCGCTGACGTCGCCGCCATCTTCGGCCAAGAAGGTCCCGGCATGTTCGTCGTCGGCGAAACCATCGAACAAGGCTACCCTGTCCGCCTCGACCTCAATAAATTCGTCAAACGCTCCAGCGGTATCTTCGGCGCCACCGGCACTGGCAAAAGCTTCCTCACCCGCATCGTCCTCGCCGGCCTGATGCGCGAAGACGTCGCCGCCGCCCTCGTCTTCGACATGCACAACGAATACGCCTTCGATGACACCGATTCTGATAAAGGAATGTCCGTTCTTGGCCTACGTTCCCTATTTGGTACAAAAGTTCAAATCGCCGCCTTGGGCAAAGGCGCTACATTTAGAGGTCACACCCCCGACTTCACCCTCGAAATCGCCCTCACCGATTTCACCACCCAAGACATCGATCTCCTCTCCTCCGCCCTCAACCTCACCGATACCGCCGCTGTCACCCTCAACGCCCTCGTCCGCGACTTCGGCGACCACTGGTTCACCAAATTTATGCAACAAATACCAGGCGCGATGGAAACAATTGAGACCGATAATGGCAAGTCGAAAAGAGTGCCGTCCGCTGATTCCGTCGCCTTTTGGGCCGAGCAAAATAACGTTCACCCCAAAGCGGCCGAGGCCCTCCACCGCAAACTCCAACTCATCTACGACAAACCATACGTCGTCGACAACCCCGCCGGTGATGCCGTCAAAGCCATTGTCGATAAACTCGAAAACGGCCGTCACGTCATCCTCAGTTTCGGCCGTTACGAATCAGACCTCGACTACCTCCTCGTCTCCAACATCCTCACCCGCAAACTCCGCGAACATTGGGTCCACCGTACCGAACGCCACAAAGCCCACGGCGACCCGATGCCCCGCCCCCTCCTCATCGCCATCGAAGAAGCCCACAAACTCCTCAACCCCCAACTCGCCAGCCAAACCGCCTTCGGCATCATCGCCCGCGAACTGCGCAAATACATGGTCACCCTCCTCGTCGTCGACCAACGCCCCTCCGGCATCGATGACGAAATCATGTCCCAATTAGGTACCCGCATCACCGGCTGGCTCGGCGACGAAGACGACATCCGCGCCGTCCTCACTGGCCTAGCCGGCCGCGAACAACTACGCGGCATGCTCGCCCGCCTCCGCGAAAAAGAAGAAGTCCTCCTCCTCGGCTGGGGCGTCAAAATGCCCATCCCCGTTAAATCCCGCCGCTACGACCAAGATTTCTACGATGACATGCGCGCCACCTCCCAAACAACCAAAAAACGCCCCAAAACCCCCACCACCCTCGCCGACATCAACGCCGACCTCTTCCCCGACTAGCCCTTCCCCCCTCCCGCCCCTCCCACGACCTCAGAGGTTTCATAACCAACCCCTCCCCTCTACTAACACCTCCCTAAAAACCTCTGAGGTCTCCCCTCGGCCTCCCTCCCCCTCCCTCACCATCATCCCGCCCCCGCGCCAGCCCGTAATGACGTGGCATTGTGCGCCTAACCTCCCCCGTCCACGCCAAACCCACTCTCGCACGATAGCTTGCCCTGAGCTTGTCGAATGGGCCTCGCTCCCCTAACCTCACCTCTCTCATCACCTCCCCTCGGCCTCTCCTCCCTCTCCGCCCCCCCCTTCATTCACCCCCTACTCCCCCCCACCAAGAATCCCCACATCCCGCAACCGCCCCACAATCCGCGCCACAATCTCATCCGGACTCTCTAAATCCGTCTCCACCACCAACTCCGCCCCCTCCGGCTCCTCATACGGCGCCGAAATCCCCGTGAAATTGTCAATCTCACCCGCTAACGCCTTCGCATACAACCCCTTCGGATCACGCCGCTTCACCACCTCCAAATCACACTTCACATACACCTCCAAAAACCGCCCCTCCGGCAATAACCCCCGCGCCGCCCGCCGATCCGCCGCAAACGGCGAAATAAAACTGGCCAACACAATATGCCCATGCGCATACCCCAACCGCGCCACCTCGGCCGCCCGCCGAATATTCTCCTGCCGATCCGCCCCACTAAAACCCAAATCCCCATTCAACCCATGCCGCAAATTGTCCCCATCCAAAAACATCGTACTCACCCCCATCCCAAACAATACCTGCTCCAACTTCTTCGCCACCGTCGACTTGCCCGAGCCCGATAACCCCGTAAACCACAACACCGCCGCCCCATGACCATGCCGCTCTTCACGCGCCGCCAACGAAATCCCCTCCTGCTCCCACACCACATTCGTCGATTTCGGCCGCCCACTCTCATCCCCCGCCTCATCCAACAACAAATCCTCCACCTCCCGCGACTTACCCCGAATCATCCCCGCCGCCACCGTGCTGTTCGTCGCCGGATCAATCAAAATAAAACTGCCCGTCACCCGATTAATCTGATACCGATCATAATACAACGGCTGCGTCGTCGTTAACTGAATCCGACCAATCTCATTCAACCCCAACGTCGTCGCCGCCGACCGATGCATCGTATCCACATCAATCTTGTAATTCAACTCCGACACAAACCCCTTCACCTGCCGCGTCGTATGCTGCACCCAATACGCCTGCCGCACCTTCAACGGCTCATCACTCATCCAACAAATCGTCGCATCCACCCGATTACTCTTCTGCGGCAAATTCCGCTTACGCACAATCATATCCCCACGACTAATATCAATCTCATCCTCTAACGTCAACACCACCGACTCCCCAATATTAGCCATCTCCAACCCCCCATCAGCCGTCACCACTCCCTCAATCTTGCTCTCCAAACCCGATGGCAATACCACCACATCCTCCCCCACCGCTACCCGGCCCGATGCCACCTGCCCCGCGTACCCCCGAAAATCTTGATTCGGCCGAATCACATACTGCACTGGATACCGAAAATCAACATGATTCACACTCGCCCCCACATTCACCGTCTCCAAATGATGCAACAACGTCGGCCCATCATACCAATCCATATTCGCCCCCTTCTCCACCACATTATCCCCCAACAACGCCGAAATCGGAATATAGGTCACATTCTGCGCATCCAACTTCGCAATAAACGCCCCATACTCATCCATCACCTCTTCATACACACGCTCACTATAATCAACCAAATCCATCTTATTAATCGCCACCACCAAATGAGGAATCCGCAATAACGTCGCCAAAAAACCATGACGTTTCGATTGGGTCAAAACTCCCTTCCGCGCATCAATTAAGATAATCGCTAACTCCGCCGTCGACGCCCCCGTCACCATATTGCGCGTATACTGAATATGCCCCGGCGTGTCCGCAATAATAAATTTCCGTCGTGGCGTCGCAAAATACCGATACGCCACATCAATCGTAATCTTCTGCTCCCGCTCGGCCCGCAACCCATCCGTCAACAACGCCAAATCCACCTCCTCATCCCCCCGATTCCGACTCGCCGTCTCCACCGCGTCCATCTGATCCTCAAAAATCGATTTCGAATCATACAATAACCGCCCAATTAATGTGCTCTTCCCATCATCCACACTCCCCGCCGTCGTAAACCGTAATAAATCCATCTGCTGTGTCATATTTTTATCCCCTACCTAGAAATAGCCTTGTTTTTTGCGGTCTTCCATCGCCGCTTCTGATCGTTTATCATCCGCCCGTGCCCCACGCTCCGTCACCCGTGCCGAGGCCACCTCTTCCACAATATCATCTATTGTCTTCGCCCGCGATAACACCGCCCCCGTACACGTCATATCCCCAATCGTCCGAAAACGTACCACTTGCCGCTTCACCACTTCATCCCCCACCGGATAAACCACATCAGATGCCCCCAACAACACCCCATCCCGCTCAATAATCTCCCGCTCATGCGAAAAGTAAAGCGACGGCAACTCTATCTCTTCCATCTGGATATATTGCCACACATCTAATTCCGTCCAATTACTGATTGGAAACACCCGAAAATGCTCATTCGGCTTATGCCGGCCATTGTACAAATTCCACAACTCCGGCCGCTGATTCTTCGGATCCCACTGCCCAAACTCGTCCCGATGCGAGAAGAAACGCTCCTTAGCCCGTGCTTTCTCCTCATCCCGTCGCGCCCCACCCAGCGCCGCATCCACCTTAAACTCGGCCAACGCATCCAACAACGTCACCGTCTGCAACCCATTCCGACTCGCATACGGCCCCGTCTCCTCCACCACCCGCCCCTGATCAATGCTGTCCTGCACATACCGCACCTCTAACCGCGCCCCCAACTCAGCCATCAACGCGTCCCGAAACGCAATCGTCTCCGGAAAATTATGCCCCGTATCAACATGCAACAATGTAAACGGTATCTTGCCCGGAAAAAACGCTTTCCGCGCCAAATGGGCCATAATAATTGAATCTTTACCACCGGAGAAGAGGAGAAACGGCCGTTCAAACTGCGCCGCCACCTCCCGAATCAAATAAATCGACTCCGCCTCTAATAATTTCAAATGCTGATAATGCATAATCACATCTCTTTATCTAATCTCTTTATCTTCTTAACAAAACGACTCTTCAATCTCCCCAACCCCCAATTTTAACAACTTCCCCCAATTTTCAAAACCACCCCCCAAAATGACCCCAATTTACCCCACCAGACTTCCAACCAAACACCCCTCATCCCCTCACCAACAACAAAAAAATCCGTCCAATCCCCAAAATCCGCGTCAAAATCCACCAAACCTACCCCCCACACACAATCACAATAGCAAACCTCCTACAACTGTCATTCTCGCGCACGCGGGAATCCACTTACAACCCCATCCTATACAAAACACCCCTCATACAACACATCCCCCTTCCAACCAAACACCCCTCCTCACTTCACCAACACAAAAAAAATCTGTCCAATCCCCAAAATCCGCGTCAAAACCCACCAAACCTACTCCAACCAACCCCCAACTCATTTAACCATAACCTCCCAACTGCTCCATTCACGCCTTCCCCCATTCGCGGTCACCCCCCCTGCAACACAAACAACAACAACTGCGCCAACGTCACATTCATAATAATCGCAAACGGAAACATCAACGTATACCCCACATTCGGCAACCCATTCCCCGTCTGCTCCAACGCAAACCCCAACACCGCCGGCTGTGGCGATATCATCCCCACCAATAAACTATACGGTATCGATAACAACTTATACCCCACCCACAACGATACCCACGTCGTCCCCATCACCAACACCAACCCCAACGCCAACAATAACCACCCCATCCCCCCCGTAAACGCCGCTAACAACGCCCCCCCCGACCGCACCCCCACCGTCGCTAACAAACAAATCAACCCAAACTGTTGCAAAGTCACACTCGCACTATACGGCAACGTCCACAAAATCGGCCCCGTCCGCCGCCATGCCCCCAAAATCAACGCCACCAACAACGGCCCACCCGCAATCCCCAACCGAAACGACAACCCACCCGGCAACGGCAATGGCACCTGCCCCAATAACAACCCCATCGTAATCCCCAACCCCATCGTCAACAAATTCACCTGCCCAATCTTCACATACGAATCCCCAAACAATGCCACCAACCGCTCCATCTCCGACCTCGGCGCCAATATCCGCACCCGATCCCCCCACTCCAACACCGTCTCCCGTCGCGCCAAAAGCTCCGTATCCCCCCGTCGCACATGCGAAATCATCGCTCCGTACCGTTCCCGCAAATCCAACGCTTGCAACGGCTGTCCCGCCATATCCGGATTCGACACAAACAGATACCGACTCTCATACACCGCCCGATCATGCAACAAATCTTCCGGCGCCACCTCTCCCAAATCCGCCTCCGCCTTATCCAACGCCTCGGCCGTCCCCGCCATAATCACCCAATCCCCCACCTGCAAAAAACTATCCCCACCCGCCAACCCAATCCCCTGTGGCGTCCGCTTCTCAATCGCCGCCGCCCGATAAACACGCCCAAAAATCACCTCCCAATCATACTTCGCCTGCCAATGGCGCAACGGCCGTTCCCCAATCTCCTCCTTCGTCACCACCACCGTCCGATACTGCAACGCCTCCGCCACCGGATACTGCTTCCGCAACGCATACGCCTCCCCCTCATAATCAATCTCCCACCACCAGCCCGCTAGCACCAACACCAACATCCGCCCCACCACCCCCAATGGATAAACTACCGAAAACCCAACCACCGCCGCCGCCACCGCGCCCCCACGCTCGCCCACCGGCAAAACCCGATTAATATAATCTAACGTACTCGCTAACGCTGGCGTATTATTCCCCATCCCCGTAAACACCCCCGCCAAACTCGCCGCCGACAAATCCGACCACCACGCCACCCCCAATAACAGCCCCGCCGGCAACAACAAACTCCCCACCACAAATAAAACTTCCCGCATCCCCTCCCGCCGAAACTTAGCAAAAAAACCAGCCCCATTGCTCAACCCAATCGTGTACGCAAACAAAACCAAACCTAAATTCAAAAACGCATCCGGCAAATCCAACGCCGGTTCCCACGCCCCAAACCCCAACCCCACCAACAACACCGCCGCCATCCCCATCCGATTCCCCCACAACGGAATCTGCCCCACCCAATAACCCAAGGCGGACACCAAAAACAGCAATAATAATGGATTTTCCAACAAATAAGTTCTCATGACCTGCTTTTAACCTCCCCCCCCATCTCAAAACAGCTTCAAAACATGAACCCAACCCCTACCAACCATAATTTAAACGTTGTACCAACCGTTCTGGCAACCCATGGGCCGTCATTCGCGCCTGCGTCTCTTCAATCGCATACGCCACCCGACGAAATTCCCACGTCATCTCATCTGTGTCTAACAACGCATACGCCGCCCGCGGGTCAGAATCACGCGGCTGCCCCACACTCCCCGGATTCAAAATCATCTCTTTATCCACCAACGTGATCGGCCGCCGATAAATCGGACTGCGGGGCACAACCCGCGTCGCCCCCATCCGCTCAAATAAACCAGCTACATGTGAATGCCCCACCAAACATAACGGCGTTTCGATAAGGTCAAAATTGGCCAACGCCGTCAAACTATCCAAAATATATTCCCACACCGGCTCCCGAGGACTGCCATGCGCCAACGTAAACGCCGGATGCTGATCGTCAACCCGCGCCGGCAATGAATCTAAATACGCCCGCGTCTCATCCGTCAACACCGATTGCGCCCACGCAATCGCCCGCTTCGCATCATCATTAAACACCCGCGTATCCAACTTATCCAACACCGCCCAATCATGGTTCCCCGATAAGCTCATATGGTTTTGCTCCCGCAATAACGCCACACACTCATTCGGGTCCGGACCATAACCGATCACATCCCCCAAACACCAAATCATCTCCCATTCCCCTTCTGCATCTGCTAACACAGTCTCAAAAGCAGTTAAATTAGCATGTATATCTGAAATCACTAGCACGCGCATAGTTTCTTCTACTCCTAATGGGTCTTAACTGTCTTTTGGCAACTGATAAAAATCTTTTGATAAATCGCACACAAAAAATCTCATTACTCTAAAACTCTCTTTACCATCAGCTATATCAGCACTTAAGTTATTACGAAAAAGATTTTATAGCTTATTCTCAACAGCAAAAGTTCTAAACCCTTTGTAATAATTCCTTAAAACTGTGGTAAATATTATTATTTGACTTCAAAAAGACCCTAAAACTTGGTTTGAGTCACCAATTTTGACCCAAATCCACTAATTTTCAACAATTTCACCCAATAATAATACCATGTTCAGCTATGAAAGGTATAATAAATAGGAAGATTTCATTATTGGTTAAAAGAACAAGGGCTTGTCATGGCAATTCTACGTGAAAATACGATTGAATTTATTAGTAACAGTGTCGAACAAACTGTGCGGTTAGGCGTTCGCTTAGGCGAACTACTCCAACCATACGATTATTTATATCTATCTGGCGACCTCGGCGCAGGTAAAACCGCCTTAGCCCGTGGCATCGGCCGCGGCTGGGGCACCACCCACCGTATCACCAGCCCCACCTATGTCATCATCCACGAATATCCGCGGGCCCGCGATGGCCTCATCCTCTATCACCTCGATTGCTATCGCCTCGCCAGTGCCGATGAAGCGCTTAATCTCGGTTTCGATGATTTACTCGCTAGCCAAAGCGCTATGATGGTCGAATGGCCAGAACAGATAAAACCTGTCCTGCCTAAAAATGGGTTATGGGTCAACCTCCGCTATATCAGCGATACCCGTCGCGGCCTCCGTTTCGAAGCAACTGGCACCCGCGCCACCGAGTTATTAAAAACCTTTCGCCAAAGCGCTTTTGGGGTATAATTAGACGTTATGATTTTAGCTATAGATACTGCAACCCGTTGGCTAGGTTTAGCCTTACATGATGGTCATCAAGTGTTGGCCGAAGTTGGCTGGCGCTCCTTTAATCGCCAAACAGCTGAACTCGCCCCCGCTGTCAATCAATTAATGTCCCGCGCCGATCTCCCCCTCACCGCCCTTACCGGTCTCGCCGTAGCCATCGGCCCCGGCTCCTACACCGGTCTGCGTGTCAGCCTTGGCTTCGCCAAAGGCTTCGCCCTCGCCAACAAACTCCCCATCGTCGGTGTCCCCACCCTCGACATCGTCGCCTCCTCCATGTCCGGCATGAGCGGCCAACTCGTCGTCGTCGCCGAAGCAGGCCGCACCCGCGTCTGCGCCGCTTTCTACAAATGGCAACGTGGCCGAGGTTGGCAAAAAAATAGCCGCCCCATCATCGAATCTTGGGACAACCTCCTCGCTAATCTCGAACCCCCCGCCATCTTCGCCGGTGAAATAAGCCCCGAGGCCGCGGCCCAAATCCGCAACCACCACCGTGAATTCCGCCTCGTCCCCGCCGCCGCCACCGTCCGCCGGGCTGGTTACCTCGCTGAAATCGGCTGGCTTCGCCTCCAAAAAGGGCAGGCCGATGACCCCCTCACCCTTGTCCCTATCTATCTCCGTGACCCCGCCGGCCGCGACACCAGCGCTACCACCGCCTAATCCCCCTCACCATGCTCACCCCCCCCGCCCCTTTCGCCCTACGCCCCCTCACCCTCGCCGACCAAGATGCCGTCATGCCTATCGACGCGCGCTCCTTCCCCACCACCTGGTCGGCTAAAGGCTATCACCACGAACTAACCAACAACGACCTCGCCGCCTATCAAGCCCTCACCTACAACGACACCCTCATTGGCTACGCCGGCTACTGGCTTATCGCCGCTGAACAGCATATCAGCACCATCGCTATCGATCCCCCTTGGCGCGGCCGCCAACTTGGCGAACTTCTCTTCCTCAACATGCTCCACCTCGCCTACACCCATCCCGCCACCCTCTCCACCCTCGAAGTCCGTCAATACAACACCACCGCCCAAGCCCTCTATCACAAATACCGCTTTCAACTCGTCGGCCAACGCCCTCGCTACTACCATGACACCGGCGAAGACGCCTTCCTTATGACTGTTGACCCCCTTGATACCCACTATAAATCCTTCCTAAATCAGCAATGGCAAACGCTCCATCAACATCTCACCACCCTTCAAAACCCTCCCCCTTCCCCTGCCTAAAACCCACCCCTACTATATATAGTAGACAACTCGTTTTTTTTCGTAAAATAAGATATAATAATAACGATATATTTTCAGTAAATTATTCTATTTACTCAAGAACTTATCTGAGCGTCTCATCAATTTTTCTAACGCTCATCTTCCTAATTAATATTCAACCGATCGCTTATTCTCCACCCCCTGCCATCATATTCGAATAAGCTCTTATTTTGACCAGATTAATTCCAATTGGTCCTGCGGAGGTTTCATGGATATCGGTACCGTTAATAGTATTGACATTAACAAAGAAATGCGCACATCATATCTCGATTACGCCATGAGCGTTATCGTTTCCCGCGCATTGCCTGATGCCCGCGATGGCTTAAAACCTGTTCATCGCCGCATCCTTTACGCTATGCATGATATGGGTATTCGTGCCACTGGCCCCCATCGTAAAAGTGCTCGTATCGTTGGTGAAGTTTTGGGTAAATACCATCCCCATGGCGATAGCTCTGTCTATGACGCCATGGTTCGTATGGCCCAACCTTTCTCTCTACGGTATATGCTTGTCGATGGTCAAGGGAACTTCGGTAGCGTCGATGGGGATAGCCCCGCCGCCATGCGTTACACCGAGGCCCGGCTCGACCGTATCGCCAACGAACTTTTAGAAGATATCGACAAAAACACGGTCGATTTCACCAGTAATTTTGACGACACCCTTGAAGAACCAGAACTTCTCCCCGCTCGCCTCCCCAATCTGCTTCTCAACGGCTCTTCCGGTATCGCTGTCGGTATGTCCACCAACATTCCTCCCCATAACCTCACCGAACTCTGCGATGCTATCGACTATCTTGTCGATCACCAAGAAACGGCCGATGATGTCACCCTCGATGACCTCATGCAATTCGTCAAAGCACCTGATTTCCCCACTGGCGGCCTTATTGTTGGTACCGAAGGGGTTAAAAACGCTTATGCCACCGGCCGCGGCCGTGTCGTCATTCGCGCCGTCGCTACTGTCGAAGAGATGCCCCGCAATCCCAACCGCCAACGTATCGTCATCACCGAAATCCCCTTCCAAGTCAATAAAGCCTCCATCATTGAACGTATCGCCGAACTCGTCAACAAAGGTGTCATCACCGAAATCTCCGATTTACGTGACGAATCAGATCGTAATGGTCTCTCTATCGTTGTTGAACTAAAACGAAACACGCAACCACTCAAAGTTCTTAACCAACTTTACAAGCATACGTCTTTGCAAACCACTTTCAGTGTCCAACTACTCGCTTTAGTCGACAAACAACCCCGCCTCCTCTCCCTCAAACGAGCATTGCAAATCTACATCGATCACCGTGTCGATGTCATCCGCCGCCGTACCCAATTTGAACTTGATAAATTAATCAAACGGCAACATATCCTCGAAGGCTTGCTTATCGCCCAAGATAATCTCGATAAGGTCATCGCCCTCATCCGCCAAGCCCCAGACGCCGATACTGCTCGTAGCGGCCTCATGTCCCAATTTGACCTCACTGAAGCCCAAGCAACCGCTATCCTTGATATGCAATTGCGCCGCTTGGCCGCACTCGAACGGCAAAAACTAGTCGATGAACATAAAGAAGTCACCATCCAAATCGGTGAGCTTCGTGCCATCTTAGCGGATAAATCAAAAGTCTTTGCCCTCATCAAAGAAGATATCGCCCATCTAAAAGATAAATATGGTGATGAACGTCGTTCAACCATCCTCTACGGCGTTGACGCTGACCTCAATATCGAAGATATGATCCAAGATGAAGAGGTTCTTATCTCTATCACGGGTCGTGGCTACATTAAACGGACTCCGATTAGCGCTTATCGCTTGCAAGGCCGTGGGGGCAAAGGTCTCATTGGCGCTGGCCGTCGCGAAGAAGATGAAATCGAACATCTCTTTGCCGCTGGCACCCTCGACAATATCCTTTTCTTCACCGACGCTGGCAAGGTCTACTCCGAAAAAGCTTATAACATCCCCGAACGAGACCGCACCGCCCGTGGTACCCCCCTGCTTAATATCATCCAAATGATGCCTGATGAAAAAGTCACGGTCGCCCTCCCTGTCCCTGATTTTGATGAGGCTGAATACCTCACCATGGTTACCCGTAAGGGCAAAATCAAACGTGTTGAACTAAACGCTTTCAAAAATGTGCGCGCCAATGGCCTCATTGCCCTTAGCCTCGAAGACGGTGACAACCTCCGTTGGGTCAAACTAACCAAAGGTGAGCAACAACTTATCCTAGTTAGTCAACAAGGCAAAGGCATTCGCTTCGATGAAGAAGATGTACGCCCCATGGGTCGTACCGCTGCCGGTGTCAATGCCATCCGTCTCAATGATGATGATTTCCTCGCTGGCATGGATATCGCCAGCCCCGAAGATGATATTCTCGTCGTCACTGAATATGGTTACGGTAAACGTACCCCTATTAGCGACTATCGGCTCCAAAACCGTTATGGACAAGGGGTTCGTGCCATGAATCTCGATCCTAAACGCACCGGCAATATCGTCGAAGCCCGTGTCGTCACCGATGAAGACCAAGTTACCTGCATCTCGGCCACCGGCATCATTCTCCGGATCATGGCCAGCGAAATCTCCCGCCAAGGACGCATTACCCAAGGCGTCCGCGTCATGGACCTCCGCGATGGCGATACCATCGCCTCCGTCGCTGTTATTCGCGAAGAACGGCTCGCCCGCTTCGATGACACGAGCGAAGAAGAAGCTGAAATGCTCGCCGTCGGTGTCAACGTCGAAACAACGGAAACCGAACCAGCTGACGTCGAGGCAGTTGAAACTGAATAAAAAACAGATTAGCTGAGGCTTATACCATAAGTCTCAACCACCCCAAAACAAAAAAACCGCCCTCACGGGCGGTTTTTCTATATCAACTTATATCCCCAAAAACTAGAACCCTTCTAATTCACCCAAATCAGCTAATCCAGCTGGTAATGCTGAAATCAGTTGTAACAAAGCCAATCGATTAATCCGTACCGCATCATCTTCAACATTAACCATAACATCATCAAAGAAAGTTGCAATCGCTGGCTGTAAAATGCGCAACGCGTTCAACAGTCCATCAACCGTCCCATCATTAGCTAATTGCGCTTCACTCAACCTCTCATACAACCGTTTCGCCGATGGCTCACTTAATAACCCTGGGTCAAATATGTGCATCGGCTCCGACCGTGTAATCCGCACACAACGCGCATAATTATCGAGCAAATCCCCCCACTCAGGCAACATCACCGCTTTATCTAAAGCCGCAACCGCCAGCATTGCGCCATATGGATTATGCTCTTGCTCGGCCAGAACCGCCCGCACCGTTGTTGTCGCATATCCTTGATCTTGTAAAATCACCTCTAAACGACCGCTGATGAAGGTTAAAACATTTGTGACAACGGCATCATCAGCCGTTACCGGCTGCAATTCAGCCGCGGCCAATAACGCCGCGCGTAAATCAAACGTTACTTCATTAGCTGTTAAATTTTCAATAATGTGAATTGCCGCTCGGCGCAATGCAAATGGGTCATTCGACCCCTTAGGTGCTAACCCAGCCGCAAATAAACCAATCAAACTATCTAAACGATCTGCTAAAGCCAACGCTAAGCCAGCCTTACTGCGACTAACTGCATTGTATTGCTCCGCAATTGCTACCGCTACTGGCTCCGGCTGTCCATTCAAACGAGCATAATGCCCCCCCATAATACCTTGCAAAGATGTCATTTCTACAACCATCTTGCTGGCCAAATCCGCTTTGGCTAACGCCGCCGCACCCACGGCCGCATCCAGCTCCTCATCGGCCAAAGACAACATCTGCCCCACCATTGGCACCAATTTCTTTAATCGCTCATTCTTATCAAACATCGACCCCAAATCAGTTTGGAATGTCAATGTTTTTAGATCTGGTAAGAAATCTGGCAATTCACGCTTCTTATCTTGGTTATAGAAAAATTCAGCATCCGCAAATCGCGCCCGAATAACTTGTTCATTCCCATGACGTACTTTATCTAAATGCTCGTCATCTCCGTTACGAACCGCAATAAAGTAAGGCAATATCTGCCCTTCTTCATTATAAACAGGGAAATAACGCTGATGCTTACGCATCACAGCCACCAACACCTCAGCCGGCAACGCCAAGAAACGATCTTCAAACCGACCCACAAACGGTGTCGGCCGCTCAATTAAATTCGTGATTTCTGCCACCAAGCCAGGGTCATTCGGAATATGCCCCCCTTTTTCCCCAGCCAACTGTGCCGATACTGTCTCAACAATATCACGACGCTCTTGTCGATCCACAACGATACCATTATCCGCCATTACATTTAGATAACTCGCCGCTTCCTCAATAACAATATCTGGTGAACCATAAGGGCGTAAGCCACGGCTAACACGATCACTGTGCACATCCCCATACGTAAAGGGGATAATATCCGGCCCAAATAAAGCGACAAACCACCGCAATGGCCGACTAAAGCTCACATTCGACCCATTCCAACGCATACTTTTTCCAAATTTGATACTCGCTATAAAATCGGGTAACTCATGCGCTAAAATAGCCGCTGCGGGCCGGCCCACTTCATGTACCGTCCCCACCACATATTGCCCCCCTTTCTCATCTTCAATAACTTTTAGGTCGGCAATGTTTATCCCTTTGCTACGGGCAAAACCTAATGCCGCTTTGGTGGGATTGCCATCCTCATCAAAAGCACGATCCGCAGGCGGACCTTTAACCTCACTGGTCAAATCTTCTTGCATCCCCTGCATACCATGTGCCACCACGACCAAACGACGGGGTGTCCCTAACACGTCAATCTGGTCGCATACTAAACGATGCTCTTCGAAGAAGTTGGGAACGGCCGTTTCTAAATAAGCCAACGCCGCATCTAAATCATGAGCTGGTAACTCTTCACACCCAATCTCTAACAAAAAGGTTTGTGGGTGCTCCGTTTGTGCCACCTGTACATCTGGTTCCTTACCAACAACAGCGGCATCATCACTAACCTCAGCCAACAACGGATATTCCAACTCTTCTCGCTGAGCAATATACAGTTCTGAAATCTGCCGCGCTACTTTTCGCATCCGACGGAAATAATTAGCTCGTTCCGTAACCCCAATCGCCCCCCGTGCATCTAAAATATTAAATAATTGCGAACATTTTAGATTATAATCATGCGCTGGAACCACTAGCCCATGCTCAATACACCGTTGTGCTTCACCTTCATACATATCATAGATCGATAAAATCGTATCCACTTCAGCAACATCAAAATAATAACGGCAATGTTCAATCTCAGACTGTAACAACAAATCCCCATACTTAACCCCCGCCCCGTAATCCATATCCCAAACAGCATTCTTATCTTGCAATGCCAATGCAATCCGATCCAAACCATAGGTAATTTCAACTGCTACTGGATCCAAATTCAAACTGCCTGTTTGTTGAAAATAAGTGAACTGCGTAATCTCTTGACCATCCAGCCACACTTCCCAGCCCAATCCCCACGCCCCTAATGCTGGACTTTCCCAATTATCCTCAACAAACCGAATATCATGCTCACGTGCATCAATACCAATCGCGGCCAAACTAGCCAAGTATTGCTCTTGAGGGTTACCTGTATCCGGCTTTAAAATCACTTGCAATTGAAAATGTTGTTGCATCCGATTAGGATTGTCCCCATACCGCCCATCATCGGGCCGAATACTGGGCTCTACATAAACAACACTCCACGGCTCTGGGCCTAAAACCCGTAACGCTGTGGCTGGATTCATCGTACCCGCCCCGACTTGTACATTATATGGCTGAGCTACCAGACAGCCTTGTTGACGCCAATAATCAATCAAGCGTAAAATCATCGCTTGAAAATCTAGTTTTTCGCTCATACTACTCCTTAAAACATTGTTTTAAGTCTATGACTCAAATTTAAACGTCACACGCGTTTCATAAATAATATCGACCAAAACCAAAGCATAAAGTCTATTTATTACTTTAGTACGTCACAATAAAAAAAAGCATTATTTAAAAAACAGAGTACTTAATACTTCGTAACATCAATTTTCTTAACTTCCACCAGACAGAAGAAGTGTTAAAAACTTTGTTTACAAAGCACTTAATAGTAACGCTACTATATATTATATCATGCCCGTCTCATAGGGGCGAAAAAAAGGGGTGAATTTCACCACTTTTCTCAACTTCAACCCATTTTACACATAATTTACACTTTTATAGCAACTTCTGTCTTTTTTTGCAGTATAGTAAATAACAATAACCGCTCTTCTTTAACTAAACTACGAGGTGTTTTATGTTTTCAACCGCTGATGTTTATGCTTTTATCTTCTTTTTAATCATCTTGCTCACAACAATACCTGCTTCATTAGTGTTACTCAATCTTTTTTTACCCAACGTGACCGAACGAACTGCTATTCGTATTCAAAAATCTCCCTTCAAATCTTTCACCCTCGGCCTCCCCGGCACACTCGCCGCCTTCATCGCCTTCATCACCATCACCCGCTCCGCTGGCCCCCTCCAACTCCTTGCCTTCCTCTTCCTCTTAACAATTATGGCCATCGGTACCATCGGCGGCGCTGGTATGGCCCGTTTCCTCGGCCTCAAACTCAGTACCATCACCACCAACCACTCCGATCTCCAAAACCTTATCCGCGGCGCCATCACCTACGAACTCGCCTGCCTAACCCCTCTCGTAGGCTGGTTCGTTATCACCCCCCTCTTAGCCACCACCGTCTTAGGCGCGGCCGCATTTGGCATCCTCGGCTTCGTCCCCGCTCATTGGCAACTCAACACCACTCCCCACAACCATGATATAACCGAAACCCCACTACCATCTTAAAAATAAAAGCTTACTTTTTCTTCTAAACATATTATCGACTAATTAACTACATCAAGAGGTCTCTCATGTCTCTTTCACGTCGTGACTTTCTCCGTCTTAGCAGTCTCGCCACCGCTCTAACCGCCACCGCTGGCTGTCGCACCATCGGTCGCCAAATCGCCTCCGGCGATTTGCCCACCACCATTCCCACTCCCCCAACCCTCAATACTACAACCACGCCCACCACCACAACCACCGACCCCCTACAGCGCTTCCTCCACCGTGCCGGCTTCGGTCCCCGCCCCGGTGACTATCACCAAGCCGCACAACTCGGCCTCCCCGCCTACCTCGAACAACAACTCGACCACCTCAACATCGACAACACCGCCACCGACCTCATGATCGCTAACCTCGACCATTACCACATGGACGCCAGTCAACTCGCCAGCGCCGATGAACATGATGTCATCCAAGACCTTCTCAAAGCCCGTATTCGTTACGCCCTCTACTCAAAACGACAGCTGTACGAAGTCATGGTCGAATTCTGGTCAGACCATTTCAGTATCTTCCTCCGCAAAAACAAACAGATGCCTATGCTCAAAACCATCGACGACCGTGACGTCATCCGTCCCCATGCCCTCGGCAAATTCCGTGACCTCCTCTTCGCCTCCGCCCAAAGCCCCGCCATGCTCGTCTACCTCGATAACATCCGTAACATCAAAACCGAGCCCAATGAAAATTATGCCCGCGAACTTCTCGAACTTCACACCCTCGGCGTTACCGCTGGCTACACCCAACAAGATGTACAAGAAGTTGCCCGTGCCTTCACCGGCTGGACCACCCAACGGCGGCGGGGCCAATTCCAATTCCGCGAACAACTCCATGACAATGGCCGCAAACAAATCCTCGACCTTACCCTCATGCCCGGCCAAGGCCAAAATGATGGCTTCAAACTACTAGAAATGCTGGCCACCCATCCCAGCACCGCCCATTTCATCGCTACCAAACTCGTCCGCCGCTTCGTCGCCGATGAGCCACCAACCGACCTCGTTACCCAAGTCGCCCAAACCTTTTTAGACAGTGATGGTGATATAAAAAGTATGCTCCGCCTCATCTTCTTAAGCCCCCACTTCGCTGCTGCCCCGCCTAAACTAAAGCGCCCTCTCACTTTTACCATCTCCACCTTACGCGCCCTCCACGCCGATGTCGCCGATGAACGCCAAATCATCCGTTGGGCCGGCCTCATGGGCCAACAACCCTTCATGTGGCCTGCCCCTGATGGCTATCCCGATGTCTCCACCGCTTGGACCAATAACCTCCTTGCCCGCTGGAACTTTAGTCTACTAACCAGCCTCGGCCGCCTCCCCGGCGTCACCATCCCTTTCGAAAAGTTAGCCGCCGCTGGCCAAGTCAACACCACCTCAGCCGCCCTCACCTTCCTTAGTGGCCTTATCTGGGGGCGCGCTCTCACTGCTGCCGAAACCACCCTTTTCACCGACTACATCGGCGATACCCCTTTTAACCAACCTGCTACTCGCCAAAAAATCCTCGACTGTGCCGGCCTCATGCTTGCCGTCCCTCAATTTCAATGGACTTAATCACAACAGGAGACAACCCGATGTCAATCACAAATAATAACCCCGTCCTTACTACCGGCCATTGTACCGAATACGCCCACTTCAACCGCCGTCAATTTCTCCATAACAGCATGCAAGCCGCCGCATCTCTCGTCCTCGGCAACTCCCTCGTCGCTCTCCCCACTTGGATGCCCCGCATCAAATTAGCCGCCCCTCACGTTGGCCCGCGTGGTGATACCCTCGTCTGCATCTTCCTCCGTGGTGGTGCCGATGGTCTCAATATCATCGTCCCTCATGCCGATGACCATTATTATCAACGCCGCCCAACCATCGCCATCCCCCGCCCCGATGACAATCGAGCTGAAGCAACAGCCAAAGCGATCGACCTCGATGGCTTCTTTGGTCTCCACCCCGCCCTCGCTCCTCTACATGAACTGTACACTGCTGGCGACCTCGCCCTCATCCACGCCGTCGGCTCCCCCGATGAAAGCCGTTCCCATTTTGAAGCGATGGCGTTGATGGAACGGGGTATCGAAGAGGGCAACGAATATACCGGCTGGCTCGCTCGTCATCTCGCCACCCTCGACACCAATAATGAATCCGCTTTACGTGCCATTAGCGTTGGGGATATGCTCCCCGCCTCCTTAACGGGCGCCGTTAACGCTACCGCTCTTGAATCGATTGGTGACTTTCATTTAGCTGGTGAAGCTTCTCGTGCCGCTGAGATGCAAAAACTACTCCACATTCTTTATGGACAAGATGATAATATCCTCACCCATGCCGCCCAACAAACTTTAGCCGCGATGGAACTGATCGCCGGTATTGGTATTACCGCCGATCCTCCCCCACAAAGGAATGGGCGTGATAATCAAGATTTTAGCCAACGGCCGTTTGCCCGCGCCCTCCATACTGTCACCCAACTCCTCCACGCTGATATCGGTCTCGAAGTTGCCTGCATCGACTTTGGTGGTTGGGACACCCATATCGGCCAAGGTGGCAGTGACGGCCAAATGGCCCGCCTCATCGCCGAACTAGGGCAAGGCTTAGCCACCTTTTACCACAGCATTACCAAGCACCGTAACAATGTGACCATTGTTGTCATGTCTGAATTCGGCCGCCGCGTCAAAGAAAATGGCGGTTTAGGCACCGACCACGGCCACGGCAATATGATGATGGTTCTCGGTGGTGGCATTAACGGCGGCCAAACAATCAGCCAATGGCCTGGCCTCGCCCCAGAGCAACTCGTCGGCCCCGGTGATCTAGCCGTCACTATTGACTACCGCGATATTCTAGCCGAAATTATCCAAAAACGGCTCAACAACCCCCTCATCACCAACATTTTCCCCGACTATACTGTCCAAACTCGCAACCTAGCCCAACTCCGCTAAATTTGACGATAGACAGGCCAAATCAACTGCCCTAATCCTCTTCCCAAGGCAATTCGGCTAACGAATCGGCAACCAAAGCCACTTTAGTCAGCTTTTGTAATCGCTCCATATCAGTAATACGCATCAACTTCTCTTCCCACTCAGCCGTCACCAGTCCAAACCGATGTGTCAATATCTCTTTTACCATCAGGCGCATATTCTGCAACCCCACGGTTAACCCCTGTTCAATGCCTTCCTCACGCCCCTCCTCACGCCCTTCCTCACGCCCTTCCTCACGCCCTTCCTCACGCCCCTTCTCATGCCCTTGCTCATACCCATGTTCAAGCCCCAACTCAAAGCCTATCCCATACGGCTCATGCACATATTTTTTCTTCAGTTCCAACAACTCGGCCATAATTTCACCTCCAGCCTCACCTAAACTTTCTAAAG
>DATHYN010000034.1:0-51557 GCA_035459145.1 Anaerolineae bacterium
ACCCAACCGACTTCATTTCCGCCATCCGCGCCTCCAACCCCAATACCGGCCTCTTCTCCCACACCCCTGATGACACTGATGACCCCGACGACCTCTCCGCCGATTCAACCGATGACAACGACGACTTCCTTGCCGCCCTCGACTCCTCCGCTGACGACTCCGACGATTTCATGGCCGCCCTCGGCTCCCCCGACGATACCAACGACCTCTTCGCCGACTCAACTGACGACGATACCGATGATTTCATGGCTTCCCTCGGCTCCTCCGATGACACCAACGACCTCTTCACCGACTCAACCGACGACGACACCGACGACTTCATGGCTTCCCTCGGCTCCTCCGATGACACCAACGACCTCTTCACCGACTCAACCGACGACACCGACGACTTCATGGCCGCCCTCGGCTCCTCCGATGATACCCTACCCGACTGGCTCGATGATGATGGCACCAACGACGATGATCTCCTCGCCTCTCTTGATACACCTGACGACGCCCTCGACCTCGACGCCGCTCTCGACGCCGCCACCTCGGATGAAGACCTTTTCGCCAACAATGACGATGATGATGATGATGATGACCCCACCGACTTCATCCCCCCCCGCAAATCTACTCAAAACGACACGACCAATGCCGATACCCCCGCCCTGCCCAACTGGCTCGATGACGATGACGAGACTGATGCCGCCCCCACCCTACCCGACTGGCTCGATGACGATGACGAGACTGATGTCCCCACCCTACCTAACTGGCTCGATAACAATGACGACACCACCAATGATTCCGCTGATGTCATAACAGACACCAGCACGTCTCCTGCTGATCCCCCCCCCACCTTACCCGACTGGCTCGATGACGATGACACCACTACCAACGACCTTCTCACCTCTCTCCCCGCCCCTGATGACACCCTCGACCTCGACGCCGCCCTCGACGCCGCTATCTCAGACGACCTCTTCACCGACTCAACCGACAACGATACCGACGATTTTATGGCCGCCCTCGGCGCTTCCGACGACTCCGACGACCTCTTCGCCAACTCAACCGACGACGATACCGACGATTTTATGGCCGCCCTCGGTGCTTCCGACGACACCAACGACCTCTTCGCCGACTCAGACGATGATCCTAACGACTTCATCTCTTCTCTCGCTGACGATACCCCCACCGATGACCTTTTTTCTGATTCAATCGACAATCTTCTCACCGACGACGCTGACGACTTCATGACCGCCCTCGGCTCCCCCGACTCCACCGACGCTGATACCCCCTCTATCCCCGACTGGCTCGATGATGATGATGATGATGATACACTCAACAATGACCTTCTCGCCTCTCTCAATACCCCTGACGACGCCAACGACCTCTTCACCGACTCAGACGATGATCCTGACGACTTCATCTCGTCTCTCGCTGGCGACACCCCCACCGATGACCTTTTTTCTGACTCAATCGACAATCTTCTCACCGACGACGCTGACGACTTCATGGCCACCCTCGGCGCTTCTGACCCTACCGACGACGATGATTTCTTAACCACCCTCAACGTCGCCACCGATAATGACCTTTTCACCGACGATTCTGACGATTTTATGGCCGCCCTCGGCGCTTCCGACGATACCAACGACCTCTTCGCTGATTCCACCGACGACGATGCTGACGATTTCATGGCCGCCCTCGGCGCTTCCAACGACGACTCCGACGACTTCTTGGCCACTCTAGACACTCCCACAATCGATGATCCTTTCACCACCACGGCCGATACAGATGATTCCGATGATTTTCTCGCTAATTTAGCCAATGACCTCCAAAACAACCATGACGACATTAGCGAAACGCTTGAAACAGCCTCTGACTTTATCGACGAAGCCAGTAATTTCCTCACCGAACTCGATGAAAATGAAGATGACTGGGTCTTTGACGCCTCTTCAGATGATTTTGTTACGCCCACGGCTAATAAATTCAACCTACCCACAACTGGCATGTTGACAATGCCAGAAGAAGACGCATCAGCCTCAGACGACGACTTCGACCCCCTCAACATGGGCGGCTCCGCTGACGACGACTTCGACCCCCTCAACATGGGCGGCTCCACTAACGACGGCTTCGACGACGACCCTATCGCCGTCAATGACCCCGATGCCGATTTACCCGATTGGCTCTTAGGCGGTGATGACGGCCCCACCGAAGGTGCCCTCGGCGACGATCTCCCCGACTGGCTAGGCCATGACCCCCTCCATGCCCAAAAACAAGCGGAATCAGCCCCCTCTCTTTTTGGTGGTGGTGCTGAAGAGGATTACGAAGAATCTTCTGATTATGATGACGATGATGAGGATGCCGATTGGCCCTCCGCCCAAGATTGGCCCAGCGTTGACTGGCCCACGACAGATGGTGGTGCAGGTGACGATGACATGCCTACCGAAGTCCCCGATTGGCTCCTAAATTTAGATGCATTAGCCGAAGAAGAAGATGATGATGATGGCCATGGTCTCCCCACCCCATCTCCCAATAACGGCGATTTAGTCGCCCCCACCAACCTTCCCGATTGGATCGCGGATAAAGGCCAAACCGTCAATAAACGTGACGACGACAAAGATGATTTTGCCACTTTTGAAGAAGATATCCACCTTGACCGTGCTGATATCGAAGCTGATGAACTCACCGATGTCCTCGACAATCCCGATGTGCCTAGCTGGCTCAAAGGCGTTTTTGGTGGTGGCGATGACGACGCAGCATCCGGACTAAGTTTAACTGGTGAAAATGCCCCCGATGATAGTTGGGATGAGCTCAGTACCGAAGATTGGTTATCAGATGCAGGCACATCTGTCGGCGGCGGCATCGATCTTCCCTCGGCCGCTGAATGGGAACGCCTTAGTCAAGAAGATGGCGCCGCCCAACTAAGCGAAGCCCACATCCCTGAATGGTTACGCGCGCTCAAACCATCAGCCAATACCAGTAACACCGCCATGCGCTCCTTCCAAGATGGGCCCAAAGCAACTTCCGGCCCCTTAACCGGTCTCAGTGGTATCATTCCCGTCGCCGCCATCATTACCGAACCACGCACCGCCACCGAACCACGTACCTTAACCATGAGCGCCAATCAAGCCGAACAAGTTGAACTATTACAATCCACTCAACAAATTCTCCCTCTACAAACTATCCCCTTACCCGATATCGACCAAGAACCACTCCCCCAACAATGGCGCTTCGCCATCATTTTAACCATGTTCGGCCTGCTGATCACCATGCTTCTCCTCCCCAATCTCTTGAACATCACCCCACAACCAACAGATGATCTCCAAACAATTGAAACACAACTCAGAAATGCGCGTAATCAGCCCGTTTTAGTCGCCTTCGACTACCCCCCAGCGATGGCTGGTGCTCTCGATCCACAAGCTGAAATAATTATTCAACTACTCAATCAAAACAACAATGACATCCTCGCTATGAGCCAACTCCCTAGTGGGGTTGGCCTCTACCAATCATTGCTCGCCGATCAAGACAATGTCACCTCTTTGGGCTATATCCCTGGCGATGCTGTTGGCCTACGTCGTTTGGCCGATTGCTTAGGCACCAATGAGCTCTGCCGCACCCTGTACGGCCGTGACCTTGATAACCAACTAAGTGAGACCGCTTTAATCATTATCTTAACCAGTGAACGTGATAATCTCCTCCACTGGATGGAACAAGTCACCATCCACACCGATATTCCCGTCATCGGTGCCGTCCCCCAAGCATTAGCTCCTATAACTGGCCCCTACGTAGCCAGCCAGCAACTAGATGCCACAATTACTGGCTTAGCCACAACCGCCTCTCTCGCCGCTAAAAACAACTTTGAAAATACAGCCGCCCCCACTCTTTACCAACCACAAGTTATAGGCCAATGGTTTATCGCTTTTTTACTTATCATTGGTAATAGCTACGCCTTCATAAAATGGCGGCAACAAAATAAAGTAATCCCACCATTAGACGCCTATGTTGTTGTTGATGAACCCAAATCAGCCCAAAAAGAAGAAGTCAAAACAGACACTGCCGATGATGGCTGGGATGATTGGGATGATGATGATGACGATTGGGGCGATACTGATGATGATTGGAAATAGTTGGCTTAAGGATATTGCATGAGCGAAATATTAGGAATAGTAATCGGCTTTCTCTTAACCATAGCTATCTTTAGCTATTTATGGGGTGATAATCGCTTATACCGCTTTGCCGCCCATATTTTAGTGGGAGTCAGTGCCGGTTATGCCGGCGTCATCACCCTCCAAAACGTCATTGCCCCCACCATGCGCCAATTAATCGGTATCAGAGATAATCCTACCGCTATTATTTGGTTAATGCCCCTCTTTCTAGGTGCACTCCTTTTACTAAAAATCTGGCCCAATGCCGCCCCCATTGGCAACAGCGCTGTCGCCGCTATGGTTGGTATTGGCGCTGCCGTCGCTTTAACTGGCGCCTTTAACGGGACGCTCTGGCCACAACTCACCACATTTGGCACCGAACCTTATATCGGCTGGGTTGGCATGGCCACAGCTCTGCTCACGATTTGCACCCTCCTCTCCTTTCAATTTATTCGTCGTAAAGATTTCCGCCCACACGATGTTTGGGGCAAACGACAAAAATGGGTCACATCCATCGGCCAAGGCGTTATTATGATTACTTTCGGGGCGCTTTTTGCCACCGCTTTACAAACCAGCCTATCTCTCCTTACGGAACGTATTTTGTATATTATCAACAATTTCTCTTATATCATTGAACAAATTACCTCATGACCAACGAACAATTACCTGAACAAGCCTCTTTTCTCGTCGCCGACTGCGGCAGTATGAACACACGTGTTGTTCTTTTTGATGTGGTCGAGGGTGTCTATCGCTTTATCGCCGGCGCTAATGCGCCTACAACCAAAGAACCACCTTGGTCTAATATCATGAAGGGTATTCAACATGCTATTACCCGTATTTCCGATATTACCGGCCGCCCTCTATTAGATGAACATGGCCAATTAATTACCCCAGTCAAGTCCAATGGAGCTGGTATTGATCAGTTTGGCGCTACCGTAAGTGCCGCCCCAGCGCTTAAATGCTTACTAATTGGTTTGGTTGAAAGCATTAGCGTTGATAGTAGTCGGGCAACCATGCTCAATACGTTAGCCGATGAGGTCGATTTTATCACCTTGCTTAACGATGATCCGGATGAAGAACTTATTCAACGCATCGTTGATCTCAGCCCAGACATCATCTTTATTGCTGGTGGCACAGAACATGGCGCCGATTATCGTGTACTGAAAATGGCCGAAATAGCCTCTTTAGCCACCCATATGCTGGCGGGCATTAATCAACCACAAATTATCTATGCCGGGAATAGCCAACTTCAGCCCGATATAAAGGATATTTTTGGAGCGGAGGTTGCCGTCACGTTTGCCGACAATATCCGCCCCACCCTCAATCGTGAAGAATTAGCCGATGCCAGTCGACATCTGACCGAAATTTATAACAAACGGCAACTCGGCCGCGTCGGCGGCATCAAAGATCTCAACGGCTGGTGCCGCATCCCCATGCAAGATACCCCCACCGCCTTTAGCAAAATCGTCCAATATTTTGCCGCCCAAGAAAATAGCCATGTCATGGGCGTCGATCTCGGCAGTGAAAGCGTCACCATCATCCAAGCATCACCCGAAAAACTGCGCCTAGGCATTCGCAGTGATTTAGGCGTTGGCCGCCCAATTAAAAATATCCTCAATCATGCCACTCCCTACGAGATTCGTAAGTGGATCCCAGCTAAAGTCACCGATACTGATGTTCGTGACTTCCTCTACAACAAATCCCTTCGCCCCCAAACAGTCCCCACCACCGAAGAATCGATGCAAATGGAACAAGCCTGCGCCCGAGCTATCCTCAACGAAACCCGCCAATCTGTTCTTAAACATTGGTACCAAAACAAAAAAACAAGTTTCCCCCCCTTTAGTCGGCTCCTAGCCCGTGGCAGTGCCCTCACCAACGCCTCCCGGCCCGTCCAAACCATCCTCATGCTACTTGATGCACTTCAACCCCAAGGTCTATTTTCTGTTTCCCTCGATACACATGGCGTTTTACCCGCCCTCGGCCTCATCTCCCAACGCCAACCCCTCCTCGCGGTCCAAGCCCTTGAAGGTGGCGTCCTCACCGATCTTGGCTGGGTACTCGCCCCAGCCACCAATCTCCCCCCAGGCGAAAAAATTATGTCTGTCAAGATCACCACCGCCAGTATTCGTGACCTTGACCTCGATAATGTCACCCAAGGCAGCATCGAAGTCATCCCTATCCCCCCTGGGCAAGAAGCAACCATCGATATCCAACCAGTCTCGTCTGTCGATATTGGCTTTGGCTCTGGCAAAGGTAAAAAATTCCGTATCCAAGGGGGCGCGGTCGGTTTAGTCATTGATGGCCGCGGTCGCCCCTTAAACTTGCCCACGGATGAAGAAAAACGGCATGAAATCATTTCGCAATGGTTCTGGGATACAGGTGCTTAAATAATGATATTAGCCACGTCTCCCATGATCACCACTGACCCTCTGATGAGTATATAAACTATGGCTTATTTTCCTCAAATCACCTACATATCTAAGTTAGCAACGATTCGACGTGAACGTATCTTGCCCCGCAAAGGTGAAATCACCGTCCGTATGGGCCAATCCGTTTCCATTGTCCAAATCTTGGCCCGTAGTATGCAAGAAACCGGCTTTCAAATGTTCCGCGCCAGCGAATGGCTAGGTATCCCCCCCCAAGATGTAGCCCAATATGTCCTTCTGAGTGAAGGTGAGATGGTGCGACGTGGTATGCCCCTCATTACCAAACCAACCCTTATTGGTCGTGACCGCACCTATGTCTCCCCCATTGACGGTACCCTCCATCAAATTCGCCACGGCTCACTTATTTTACAAGAATCACCTAAAGTCTTTGAACTGCGCTCCATGATTCCTGGTTATATCACCAAAATTATCCCCCAACGCAGTGTTGTCGTTGAAACCAAAGGAAGTATCATCCAAGCTATCCTTGGCTCATCGGCTGAAGGGTATGGCAAAATAAAGATGGGCGTTACCGCTCCTGATGAAGCCTTAAAGCCTGATGTCGTTGAACAATCAGCCATTGGCAATATTATCGTTGGTGGCTATGCCGCTGATATCACCCCCTTTGAGTTGGCTGAAGAAAAAGGGGCCCGTGGGCTCATCCTCGGTGCTATCTCGGCTGAGTTACTTGACCAACTCCATAAATTTACATACCCCATTATCATTACCGATGGTATCGGTAACTGGCCGATGTCAAAACCCGCTTTTGAACTCCTACAAGAAAGTGAAGGTCAAGAAGCATCTTTATTTGGCCAAACCCCTTGGAGTGGCAACTATCGACCCGAAATTATCATCCCACAAACAGCTGCCGCTCAAAAACAATCGAAAGAAACAATGGTTGACCCCCTCAGTGGCGAAGGGGCAGCCTTGACCGTGGGTGAACATGTCCGTATCATCCGTGGCGAACATCTTGGGGCCATGGGCGAGGTCGTTAATTTATATACCCAACCACGTACAATTGGTATCGGTCTTCGTCTTCCCGGTGCCGATATCAAACTAGAAAATGGTGATTTAGTCTTTGTTCCCTACACTAACCTTGACTTAATTATGTAAATAGATAATAATCAGGGTATCTGTCTAATTTATAAGGAGAGAATACATGGAAGACTTTAATGAGGATTATCTAAATGAGCCAGCAGAAAGCAGTGGTGGTTCTTCATTTATTGCCGTTATCGGCATATTAACGAGCACTTTAGTCATTGCTGTTTTATGTATTGCCGTTGTTTGGTTGGTACGTAGAAGCGGAACAAATAATCAATCAAACCCAGCGGTCGAAACACGCATCGCCGAAAACAATTTGATTGCTACACAAAATTCGTTTGTCACCGCCACCTACATCGCTATCGATCAAACAGAGGCGGCTATTGCCGCCGCAACCAACACCCCCACCCCTACCTCAACCAGCACCCCTGTGCCCACCGCTACGGCCACCGAACCACCCCCTACCCTAGTTGGTGGTGGTGTCGATAATAATGGTGATGGCAACAGTGACCCCAATGCGGGTACTGATGATAATGATGCTACCCCAGATCCCCTCACCCCTACCGTTGACAGCAACACATCAAACCCAATTGTAACCCCGACCGCCATTGGCAATGGAACCGGCGTGGGGAGCAGTACAGGCAATGGGAGTAATATAGGTACGGATGGCGGTGGTGATACCAATAATGGCAACACCAATAATGATACCACGGGCAATAACTCTACCGGTGGTACTGGTACGACAGGTACGGGCACTAATCAACCAGATGCTTTACCTAATACCGGTTTGGGTGCTTGGACAGCTTTAGCGCTTGCCGTTATCTTTTTAGCCGGTTTTGTGACGATGCGGTCACTAAGAACAAGTTAATTTTATCTGCAGAGAGTTATGAACAATAACTCTCTGCCATTTATCTTTGGTTACCAGTCGTATGCCACCATCTTCTGCCACCATTCTTCTGGTTGAAGATACTCAATCCATTATCGATGGGCTTTGCGAGTTATTAGAACTCGCCGCTATCACCCCCAACCTTCAGCTATTAACGGCTAACAATGGTGTGGAGGGCTTAGAGGCGCTTGAAGACGCAAAAACATTGCCCGATTTAATCATTTCAGACATCATGATGCCTGAAATGGATGGCTTCGAGTTTTTATCACGGGTACGCGCCAATCACGAATGGGTTCATATTCCCTTTATTTTCCTGACAGCTAAGGGTACAGATCAAGATATAAAAATAGGGCGTCTTAGTGGGGCCGAGCGCTATATCACCAAACCATTTGCTTCGGCTGAGCTAATTGAATTAGTAAAAGACCAATTGGCCCGTAGTCATGCCCGGCAACAGGTCTATCAAACAAATCTCGATCAACTCAAACAAAATATTATCCAAACCTTAAACCATGAGTTTCGAACGCCGCTTACACATGTAACCGCTTATTATGAAATGTTGGCGGATAGTTTAATCAACTACAATCAAAATGAAGATCCGCAGGCTTATCTACGTGGTCTTCAAAAAGGCTGCATTCGATTAAATCAATTATTAGATGATTTAGTAACTTTGGTTGAGTTACGTACTGATGATGCCGCCCGTGAGTTTGAAGCGATGGCCGAGCCAATTTATAATGTGGTTCGTTTGCTGATTAAGGTGGCCGAGGCCAGAGAAAAAGAAGCTGAGGAACAAGGTATTTCCCTTTTTATCGATCTTCCGATGACATCACCACCCGTTTTTGGCTATGACACCAAACTCAAAGATGCTTTTGAGCGTATTGTCGACAATGCAATCAAATTCATTGATCTTGAAAAAGCTGGTGAAAAAGCAGTTTATCTCACGATGGAAGAAAAAGATAATCAACTTCACTTTCATATTCGTGATACAGGTATTGGGATTCCCCGCCATATTCAATCTGAACTTTTTGACGCCTTCACCCAACATAATCGTGACCGTTTGGAACAACAGGGGGCAGGATCTGGACTAGCAATCGCCCAAGGATGGGTTAATTTGCATCATGGCCATATCAATCTTGTTAGTCAAGAAAATGAAGGCTCAACTTTTACAGTCATCCTGCCCATAGGCACCACCCCCACACACAATACAAATGCGACCAAAAGTGAGCACACAATCAAAAAAGCCTCAATCTTAATCGTTGAAGATGATCCCTTCCTTCTAAACGGTCTTAGTGAACTTCTCGAACTAGAAGAAGATGAGTTTTCTTTTCAAGTTTTCACCGCCACTGATGGTGTTGAAGGCTTAAAACGTATGCAAGAACATCGTCCCGACATCATAATATCAGATATTATGATGCCCAATATGGACGGATACACCTTTATGAAAACGGTCCGCCAAAACCCAGACTGGATGGCAATCCCTTTTATTTTAGTAACCGCTCGCAATCAGAAAAAAGAACGTTTTCGCGGTTTGAGTAGTGGCGCTGAAGAATATATTACCAAACCTTATGACAGTCTAGAACTGATCAAAATGGTCAAAGCACAGTTAAATCGCTACTATCAACGCAATAGCAGTACAATAGCCGGTTTCCGCCAGTTTAAAGAATCTATTCTCTCATTACTTAAACCAGATGATATGCTCGCCCCCTTATCCTCAGTCACCAAGTATACTCAAGAATTAGATCGCAATCTAAACAATGCCCGTACCGGTGATGCTTTAAAACAATCATTACAAGGAATTCAAAACGGGAGTCGAACACTTACTCACTTTGTTGAGGATTTCATCACCCTCATCGATCTCAAAACGGGTATCGAATCATCTTTCATTGAAGATCCTTATCTAATAGATAATCCCGCTCTTATTTTACTAGAACTCCAACAAATTTTACATTTTGATCCCGAATCACCTTATACCTTAGCCTATCAATATGAAGCAGTAAATGCAGCTATTCTTTGCCGCCAATCATTGCTTACCAATGCCCTAGAGCGCTTAATAAAAGCCACATACCTACTTCTACCCAAACCTAAACCCGACACCATAAATATTCAAATTCAACATGATGATAGGTTTATCTATTTCGTCATTTACGGTGAGGGATTAGGCTTACCAACACCAGTAGCACAAAAATTAAAGCAACTTTTCACTCAAAAAGATAAAGCAGCCAATACACAATTATCGTTCCTCGAATATGGTCCAACTTTTAGTATCGCTCATGAATATATCAAAATGCACAATGGTACCATTTCTCTCGATAATAACTTCGAAAGCGGTTTTCGCTATGTCATAAAATTACCATTAGCCTAATTTTTGTTACTTTAGCCTAATTTATTTGATTTTCTTACCATTTCGCAGTACCCTATTATTATTAATTTATTAGCTTCTAAAAGGAGTTGGATATCCATGGCTAGTTTGCTTGAAAAAACACAAACCCTTATCTCGGCCAATCTACATTCGATGGTTGACAAAGCATTAGAAAGCAATTCAATTGCTGTTATGAAACAATATATTCGTGATGCTGAACAAAATCTAGATGAACTAGAGGACGCCGCCGCCACAGTTGGTGGTGAAGTCAAAACGCTTGAACGCAAATATCGTGAATTCAAACGCAAAGCGGATCAAATGGATCGTAATGTGGACGCATTTCTGATGCAGGGCAAAGAAGATTTAGCCCGTGCCGCTCAAAATGAATTGAAATCTGCTCGACGCATGCAAGAACAATACCATGAACAATGGGTACGGCAAAAAAGAGAATACGATGCCTTACTCAATGCCCGTCTCAAATTAGAGGCTAAAATCAAATCCATCCGCCAAGAACAAAAAGAGTTGGAAGCCTTGCTTGTTTTAGCCAAATCAAAAGAGAAAACGGTTAAAGCAATTAAAAGTTTAGACGATTTAACTGGTGTTGGTGATTCTGATATTGCCCGCATTGGTGATTCCATCCGTTCACGCCTCGATAAAGCCAGCGCCCATTCAGAGATGTACGCCAGCCGCCTCGATAACCAAATGGATGCCGCCTTAGGCAGTGCTGAAATCGACATAGAATTAGAAGAACGGAAACGTCGCTTAGGTCTTTCATCCGCCCCCTCTCTCTCCCTTGATGATGAAGATGAAGATACAGACTACAGTAGCCTTTCCCTTGACTCAGATATTTAATCTCTGCCCCAACGAGTCAGTAAGCCACATATAATGTCTGCTAATCAAGCACAAATCACCCAATGGCTCTCGGCCGGCGTCGATGCCTATCACGCCGGCCAACTCAATAAAGCCCAAAACCTCCTCATGCAAGTCATCACCGCCGATGAACATAGTGAGGAAGGCTGGTTATGGCTGAGCCATGTCGTTGATGACCGCGAAGAACAACGTATCTGCCTCGAAAACGTCCTCACCATCAACCCCCATAACCAAGAAGCACAACGAATCCTCGCCACACTCACCAACCCTGAAGGCCCCCCACCCCCCACCCCGATCGATTTCGAAACCTTTCCCGGAGGCCCCCCCTTAGCCCCACCCCCGATACCCACCCATGAAAGTTGGGTCTATGACAGCCAATCTTCACCCAGTGACCCCCAACTTAGCTATCAACAAGACTCCAGTTTTGATGATGTCTGGAGTAGTTCCGACCCGATTTGTGCCTATTGTGCTCAGGTTATTAACGAAAACAAAGATGTAAAATGCCCTAACTGCCAACATCAACTTGTCTATTATAAATATCTCTATCCCCGCCGTTCAATTACATTGCTCGGCTATATCTTCTTTTCACTCTTTGCCGCCTTTCTGTTTTTTGCCCAAACCTATACGTTTGATACGGAAATGCCTCTCTTTCAAAAAATCTTATACTTCTTTTTATCCGGGACCTTAGCCACTACCCTTTTCGGCTCTATCATGCGCTTCTTTAGAATTCATCTCATTACCCTTGCTATCAACATGATTATTTTCTTTATCACGCTAAGTGCCTCAATTGAACCGATTGGTCAAACATATCATATTATCCTTGACCTTGTTAGAGCTGAACTTAATAGCTTTGTGATGGTTTTATCTTTTACCTCTATTATTCTTGGTGTCGGCTTCACTGGTAGTGATTTTGCACAAGAAAAGATCATCCATACCGCTAAATTAGATAAAAAAGTCAATAGCCCCCATCATTTTTATCGTACCGGCCGCGATTATGCCCGCCGTGGTATGTGGGCCACCGCCATCCTCCATTATCAACGCGCTGTCGGTACCGCCCCACTCCAAGCAAACTACCAACGCGCCCTCGGCGAAGCTTACGCCCGCCTCCGTTTTTATGACCGTAGCCTCGATATCCTCCAATCAGCCCACCAAAACGCTTCTAACCCCGATGTCCGCGCTGAATTAACTAAAATTATTGATTACGTCACCACAAAAGTGGCCGAAAAACAGACTTAAACTTATTATGAGCAATATCCGCGAATCATTAGAAATACGCGCCCGCAAAGCAATCTTACAACACGCCTTCTTCCGTTGGGAAAGTGCCGCCACCATCGCCCTAACCGCGATGCTGGCCTTCTTTAGCGCCATCATCAGCCAAAATGCTGGCCTCAGCGCCGCCATTCTCCTCGGCGGGACCCTCGCCGAAATCGCTATCGTCTACACCAGCATGACGGATGAAAAAACGGCCGAGCGCGTCGTCGCCGAAATGCTACGTGATGAATTTAAACCAACCCGTCTCCACAACAAACAACTCCGCGCCCAAGTCAACGAAGCGTTAAGTTACCATAACCGTATCGCCGCCGTAGCCCGCGAACGGGACCAATCTGTCCTCACCGACAGCCTTAATGATACCGTTGAACAGTTAGACGAATGGATGGAAGAGGTTTATGACCTCGCCGGCCGTATCGACCAATTCTTAGCCGATGAACCCGAACTAAAACATACCAAACAACAAGCCCAACAACGATTACAACAACTAGAAAGCCGTCTACAAAGAGAAGATGACCCACGCCTACAACAAGATATTCAAACCAATATCGAAAGCCTCAAACGCCGTATCCAAACGATTGAAGATCTTGAAAATGCGATGTCTCGCGCCAAACTTCGCCTCGAACACACCATCATCGCCATGGGCACTATCCATTCCCAAGCAATGTTAGCTGGCGCCAAAACAATCGACAACAGTCGTGCCCAACGCCTCCGCCATGAAATTAGTGAAGAAGTAATGGGGCTCAGCGATATCCTCTCCGCTATGGATGAGGTTTACGCTAGTAGCCAAGGCATGACTGATGCCATCTAAAAAACAAATTTGCCTTTCACCAGATTTGTTGCTAAAATTATAGGTCGGAATATTTAAGTTTTTTTTTGAGGAGAGATGATCAGCGATGAAAGTGCTGTTAAAAGAAGATGTACACAATTTAGGTTTTGCCGGTGAAGTCCATGATGTCGCCGCTGGCTATGGCCGCAATTACTTAGTCCCCCGTGGTTTAGCTATTAAAGCAACCCCCAAAGTGCTTAAACAAGCCCAATCTTGGCGCCAACAAGCGGAAGCCCGCCGTGCCCAACTTTTAGCTGAATATGCCACTTTGGCCGAAAAAATCCAAGAAGTCACTATCGAATTTACCGCTAAAGCGGGTGAATCCGGTAAACTCTATGGGTCTGTCACCACCAACGATATTGTCGATAAATTAAATGAAACCCTTAATATTTCATTAGACCGTCGCCAAATCACCGGTGACCCTTTACGCCAATTAGGCTCCCATGAAGTGGTTGTACGCTTAACCAAAGACATTCAACCGACTGTCTCTGTCGTGATCCACGGCGAAGATGGCGTTCAAGCCGAAGCTGATGACGAAGCAACAGCTGAAATTGAAAATGCGCTCGAAGATGCTGTTGCCAATGACATGGTCGATGTGGCCGCAGCTGAAGAAATAGCTGAAGAGGTTGTTGAAGAGTTAGAAGAAGAAGAGGCCGAGGCTTAAAGCCATACCAATATTGGCTTCTCTGTCCCCTACAATTGCACCATCCCCCCACCACATATCTGGGCTTGATGGTTTATCTCAATTATTAACAGTCACGAGTCAGGGCAAGCCATTGCTTTACTCGTGACTGTTTCATATTCAGGATCTTAATTATCATGGAAGAAATTGGTCATATTTTACGCGAAGCTCGGGAAGCTAAAAGCTTAACCATTGATGATGTTGCTGAAAAAACAAGAATTAATGAACGGTTCATCACAGCGCTAGAACAAGGTGAATATAGCAAACTGCCTACCCCTGCCCATACACGAGGCTTTTTACGTAACTATGCTCGCTTTCTCCATCTTGACCCCGACCCTCTCTTAGAACGCTACCAACAAACAAACCCTAAAGATGGTGCACCCGCCGGTACAGGCAATGCCATGACCTACCTCAACAGTAAGCGGCCTATTCCTGAAATTCAATATCAATCCTTTTTCGATCCTGTCAATAAGGAACTACCTGATGCTTTTGCTGGTAATAGCACCTCATCAGGGCAAAGTTTAGCCATTATCACCGCGTTAATTATTGCCATTATCTTGATTATAATGCGTATTCTCACCCTCACTAGCAATAATAACTTCACCATTCAAAACAGTTTCAACGATCTATTTACCAACAATGCAACCAGCACAATCACCAACACCGTGACAACTGATAACGACGACTTAGTCCCCGCCCCTTTCACTAGCAATAGCAATGAGGCCGTCAGCAATACCAGCCGGAATCAAATCGTTATTCCCACAGTCGTTGCCACCCCCACCCGCCCCACCCTACCCGCCACCATGAATCGAGTCCAACTACGCCTCGATATTCTCGAACGAACTTGGGTCGAAGTTACTATCGATGGTGAAATTGTCCTGACCGACCTTGTAACCCGTGAAGATGGCCCTTATGAATGGGAAGCATTACAAGAAGCTAAAATTTTGACGGGGAATGCCAGTGGGCTCTTCGTTACTATCAACGATATCGAACTCGGCCGCCTCGGCCCCCGTAACCAAGTCGCCGAAGAAACTTGGTCCGTTACCACCAACTAAGAAATTATGAGCAAACAAAAAACAAAAAAACAGTTCTACCTCCTCAGCCTCGGCTGTAGTAAAAATACCGTCGACTCCGAAAGCATGGGCGCCCTCATGAATCGCGCCGGCTTTAATGGCGTCGGCGACGCCGACGACGCCAGCGTCCTTATCGTCAATACCTGCGGCTTCATCGGCTCAGCCAAACAAGAATCATTAGACGCCCTCCGTGAACTGGCCGCCAACAAACGGGATGACCAACTTCTCATCGCCGCTGGCTGTCTCTCCCAACGATATGGGCCGGCTATCGTCCAAGAAGTCCCCGGCGTCGATGGCGTTATCGGGACCCGCCGCTGGATGGATATCGTCCCCTTCATCCGCCAACTTCGTCGCCGTAAACATCCCCAATCCCTCTACCACCTCCCCGATGAGGCCGAAACCGTTGGCCGCGATGAACGCAATGTCCTCCGCGCCTCCATCCAAGGGGCCAGCGCCTACCTCAAAATTGCCGACGGTTGTCGTCGCCCCTGCGCCTTCTGCGCCATCCCTGAAATCAAAGGGACTCTCGTCAGCCGCCCCTACCAAGCCATTATCAATGAAGCTGTCCGCCTCCAAGACGCCGGTATCCAAGAACTAATCATCATCGCCCAAGATACCACTGACTACGGCCACGACCTCGGCCTCAAAAATGGCATCAATCAACTCCTCAACGGCATCGTTACCGCCGCCCCTAACATCCCTTGGATTCGCATGATGTACGCCTACCCCGGCTATGTCACCGACGAACTCATCGAAACGATGGCCACCCACCCCCAAATCCTCCCCTATCTCGATATCCCCCTCCAACACGGCCACCGCGAAACTCTCAAACGGATGCGCCGCCCCGCCAATATCGATTGGGTCTACCGCACCATCGAAAAATTACGTAACGCCATGCCCCAAATCGCTATCCGCACCACCTTCATCGTCGGTTACCCTGGCGAAACCGATGAAGAGTTTAACGGCCTCAAACAGATGGTCTCCGACCTCCAATTCGACCGCGTCGGCGCTTTCACCTACTCCTACGAAGCCTCCACCCCCTCGGCCAATGTCGCCCCCCAAGTCGATGATGCCATCAAAAACGCCCGCTACGAAGAACTTATGGCCCTCCAACAACCTATCTCCCTCGCCAAAAACCAAGCCCTCGTCGGCCAAACTATCCCCATCCTCGTCGAAGGGCATGGTGATAATCTCACCATCGGCCGCTCCTATCGTGACGCCCCCGAAATCGATGGCATGGTCATCGTCCCCGGAGAACTCCCTCTCGGTGAAATCGTCCCCGTCCGTATCGATGGCGCCATGAACTACGACCTCACCGCCACCGCCGATATCCAACCGCCACAAATTATCATGACCAATGACAATAACAGCATTCCCCTTACCGTAAACCAATCCTAAAAAAAGTAGGTGCCCCATGACACCACCATCACGCTTAACTTGGATTATCCTCCTACTTGCCGCCGCCCTCGGCGGCAGTAGCTGGCTCAACTACAATCGCCAACCTTACATCCCCTCTCCCCAAGCTGACGCCACCACAGCCCCCCTCGCCGGCTATCTCGCCCCCACCTTCACCCTCGATACCATCACCGGCCAACCTTATGACCTCGTCGAACTGCGTGGCCAACCCGTCGTCCTCAACTTCTGGGCCACTTGGTGCCCTCCCTGCCGTCAAGAGATGCCCTTCTTCCAAGCCGCTAGCAAAAAATTTAATGGCCAAGCCACACTCTTAAGTATTAACCAAGGCGAAACCAACGCCCAAGTCACTGAATTTGCTATCGGTTACGGCCTCACCTACCCCCTCCTCATGGATCCCACCAACAACGTCAACCAAACATATCGTATCCGTAGTTTGCCCACCACCGTCTTCATTGACCGCCACGGCCGCATCGCCAAAATCCATATCGGCATCATCAGCCAAGCCGTTCTCGAAGACGAAATCCAACAACTACTATCAGCTAGCTAACCATGTTACCCACCATCAGCCTCGGCCCCATCGTCATCCCCACCGGCATCTTTACCTACCTCGTCGGCATCTGGCTCGCCCTCACCATCATCGAACGCAACGCCCCTTACTTCAACCTCGACCCAACCCGCCTCTACAATCTCGCCGCCATCAGCCTCGGCACCGGCTTCGTCGGCGCCCGCCTCACCTTCATCTTTCTCTACTGGTCCGCCTTCGCTGATAACCCCCTCGCCCTCATCTGGCCCCTTACCAATGGCTTTTCTTTCACCGGCGGTCTTTTCTTCACCATTGCCGGCGGCTTTTTCTACCAACGCTATCATCAAATGGCATGGCCCGAAAGCATCAATCCCTTAATTCCCGGCCTGATTGTCTTATTAGCTACCGCTAGTTTAGCCGATTTTGTGGCTGGTCCAGGTATTGGCACCGAAACGGCCGTTCCTTGGGCCATCGACCTTTTTGGCATACAACGCCACCCCGTACAGCTTTATGAGCTCCTGACCGCTATATTGGCCTTAATCATCTTTTATCTGAACCGTGGACAACGGCCGTTTTCCCTCTACCCCGCTCTGCTCACCACCGCCACCTACAGCACCGGTCGCCTCATCACCGATGCCTTCCATGCCAACCCCCCCCTCATCGGCGATGGCTGGCATACCATCCAACTCATCTCCCTCATCACCTTACTCATCAGCCTCGCCCTGCTCGCCATGAACAGCGAATAAGCTCACCCTACGGCAATGGTGCCGGTGCCGGCTCTAAAAATGGTGCCGCCACCCACCCCTCCTCACCATTGGGTAACTCAACTTGCCACCACTCTAATCCACTCGCTTCACGCGGCCCCCCAATCACCAATAATACCGACCCCTCGGCCGCTAACTGCAATGCCGAATTCTGAATCCCTGGCCCTGCCCGTACCGTCACCCCCAACTCTTCCGTATTCGCCACCGCCGCATAAAACCCAACCATTACATCGGGGGGCGGCGTCGCTAAATCTGGCGTCGGTTGCGGTGTTAATGTCGGTAACGTCGTCGCTGTTGGCAACAAAGAAGTGGGGCTGGGTGGAATCGTGGGCGGGGCCGTCAACCGAATAACAGTTGGGGTTAGGCCGGAACCGCCGACGGCCGTGGGCAATGGCGGCCGGCTCAACAACCCACTCACCAACCACCAGGCCACCACCACCCCAAACAACGACACCAAAACCCCTCCCCCAAACCAACGCCAAGGAATAGGACTATTGGCACGACGCGGCCCCCTTCTCGTCTCACTCTCACGTGGATCTGTCGGTTTTTGATAGCGTGCCATCCTAATCCTCCCGCAACTTCGTCTGTAAATAACGCTCAAATTTAGCCAATGGCCAACTGTTAATAATATCCGCCGGTGTGGCCCACCCCCGTTGCGCCGTTTCCACACCATAATTCAGCAAATCAAAATGCTCACGTGCATGGGCATCACAATTAATGGCTAACACAACCCTATGTTCACGCGCCCGCCGAATATGGCTATCACGCAAATCCAATCGCCGTGGGTTCGCATTAATCTCTAAAATCGTCCCCATCGCCGCCGCTTCCCGAAACAACTCTTCCATATCCACATCCGCCCCTGGCCGCTCCGGCAACAATCGTCCCGTCGGATGCGCAATCATATCCACATGTGGATTATGCACCGCCGCCAAAAACCGATTCATAATCTGGTCCCGATTTTGCCGCAAGCTGACATGTAAACTCGCAATGACAAAATCTAATTCCGCCAACAACTCATCAGGAAAATCTAAACTGCCATCCGCTTTGATTTCCATCTCCGTCCCCTGAAAAATCCGTATCTTATCCCCCATCTCCGCCTGTGCCGCCTCAATCTCGGCCCTCTGCTCACGTACCCGCTCTGGCGTCAACCCATTGGCAATCCCTAAACTTTGTGAATGATCCGTAATCACAATATATTCATACCCACGCTCATACGCCGCTTGCGCCATCTCCAACACCGTCTGTTTCCCATCTGACCACGTCGTATGCATATGCAAATCACTAATAATATCTTCCCGCTTAATCAACTGTGGCAACATTCCCCCCTCGGCCGCCTCAATCTCCCCCCTATCCTCTCGTAACGCCGCTGGAATATACGGCAAACCCAACTGCGCATACACCGCTTCCTCATCAGCACACAAAATCTCCTCCCCACCATCTACTGGCGTAAACGCATGCTCATTCAGATGATACCCTTTCTGCAAGGCCAACTCCCGTAAACGAATATTATGCGCTTGACTACCCGTAAAATAAGACAATAACGTCCCCCACCGCTCGGCCGGCAATACCCGCAAATCAACCCCGATACCTCCCCGTAACATCACCCGCATCTTCGTTGGCCCCCTCTGCACCACCTCCTCAACATCTGGCCACGCCCCAAACGTATCCATCACCTCCCCCGCTTCATCAGCCGCCACCAACAAATCAATATCGCCAATATCATCACGCCGCCGCCGCAAAGACCCCCCAATCGCTGTCTTTGTCACCCCCGGTACCGCGGCTAAAGTCGCCAAAATCCCCTCCGCAATTGGCAGCGCCTCCCCCAATGGCGTCCGCCGATCACCATGTCGCTCCAACGCCGCTATCCCCGCCAAAATCTTCGCCTCCGACTTAGCCCCCATCCCCGCTAACGCCCGCAACTGCTCCCCCTCGGCCGCCGCTTTCAATTCCGCAATCGAGCAAATCTCTAACTTATCATAAAAAAGTTTCGCCTTTTTCGGCCCCACCCCATCAACCCGCAACACATCAATTAAACTTTCTGGTATCTCGTCCGTCAACCGCTCGTAGAACCCTAACTTCCCTGTCGTTAACATCTCCTCAATCTTGTCAGCCAACGTCTCCCCAATACCAGGAATCGTTGTCAAACTACCATCCGCCAACATCGTCGATAAATCTTGTCCCCAAGATTCAATATTTTCACTAGCCCGTCTATAAGCTAAAATACGGTGGTATGAATCACCACGTATCCCCAATAAATCCGCAATACGACCAAAAATATCTGCAATTTGTTGATTATTCATACTATAATTATACCTCACATTAGCAATAATTCGGCAATCATAGATTTTTTGGTAAACTCATACTAATACTTCGTAACATAAGTTTTCTTAACGTCCACAAGACAGAAGAAGTATTAAAAACTTTGTTTACCAAGCACTAAGTTGTTTAACTAAAAGATTCTTCACTTTTGATTTAACAACTTCTACGTATTAAACGGCATATTTTCAAGATCAAATGTTGAAGATATTTAGTTTAATACACTTAATCGTTCATCAAATAATTTTTAGCAGGCAACACCAAACATCAGAAACCTTGTTTACCAAGCATTCAAATAAGACACATCCTATTCTGGGAGGTAGAAAACATGCCCTCACAACAAACCCAAGATAAGCATATTCTTGAGGTCACTGATCTAAAAACCGAATTTCATACCCAAGATGGGACCGTTCATGCGGTAAATGGCGTCAGCTTTACCCTCAATGAAGGTGAAATGTTAGGCGTCGTTGGTGAAAGTGGCTCCGGCAAAAGCGTCACCATGATGTCTCTTTTGCAATTAATCCCCATGCCTCCCGGCAAAATCGTCTCCGGCCAAGCAATGTTTGAAGGCCGTGATCTTATCAACCTCAGCCAACACCAGATCCGTGATGTACGTGGTGGTAGTATCGGTTTCATTTTCCAAGACCCGATGACCTCCCTTAATCCCGTCCTTACCATCGGTCGCCAAATCACCGAACCATTACAACGTCATCTAGACATGCCTCGTGCTGAAGCCCAACGCAAAGCTATTGAACTGCTTAAATTAGTAGGCATACCCATGGCTGACACCCGCCTATCCAATTTCCCCCATCAATTTTCGGGGGGTATGCGGCAACGGGTTATGATCGCTATCGCCCTCGCTTGTTCCCCCCGCCTCCTGATCGCCGATGAACCAACAACCGCCCTCGATGTCACCATTCAAGCCCAAATTGTTGACCTCGTTAAACGGTTACGCACTGAACTAGGTATGTCCATCATCTGGATTACGCATGATTTAGGCGTTGTCGCTGGCTTAGTTGATCGTGTCATGGTCATGTACGGTGGCTTTGTTGTCGAACGGGCAGAAGTCAACTCTCTCTATGAAACACCTTTACATCCCTACACCCAAGGTTTGCTCGGCTCCCTCCCCCGTCTCGATTCCGATAGCAATCAACCCTTAGCCAATATCAAAGGACACCCACCCAACCTCACAACCCCACCCACCTCTTGTCCTTTTGCCCCCCGTTGTCCGTATGTTTACGATCGCTGTTTAGAGGAAAATCCCATGCTACAACATGTTTCCAAACAACATGAAGTCGCCTGTTGGTGGGATACGGAAAAAGGAGCACCACGTTATGACAAGTAAAATGCCTGCCGCCATCACCAAAAAGGTCAATACCAAAGAAGTCATTCTTAAAGTAGAACATCTCAAAAAACATTTCCCCATCATGCGTGGGGTCTTTCGGCGACAAGTCGGTGCCGTTAAAGCTGTCGATGGCGTCTCTTTTAATGTCTATCGTGGTGAAACCTTAGGCTTAGTCGGCGAAAGTGGCTGTGGTAAATCAACAACAGGCCGTGTCATCCTACAACTTTATCCCGCTACCTCTGGTCACGTCTACTTTGATGGCCAAGATTTGACCAAGTTACGTGGCGATAGTTTACGCCGCATTCGGCCCAACATTCAAATGATCTTCCAAGACCCACACGCTTCTCTGAATCCTCGTATGACGGTCGGTAGTATCGTGCGTGAACCCCTCGTTGAGCACAAAGTCTTAAAGGGCGCTGCCCTACAAGATCGTGTCAGCGAACTATTAGAAATAGTTGGGCTCAATCCCAGCTTTGCCAACCGCTACCCCCATGAATTTTCCGGTGGTCAACGCCAACGTATCGGCATCGCCCGCGCCCTCGCTCTCAATCCAGAATTTATCGTCTGTGATGAACCGATTGCCGCCCTTGATGTCTCGATTCAAGCCCAAATCGTTAATCTGCTGGAAAAACTACAAGCCGAACTAGGTCTCACTTATCTTTTTATCTCCCATGATTTAAGCATGGTCCGCCATATCGCCGATCGTGTCGCCGTTATGTACTTAGGCAAAATCATGGAACTGGCTAGCCGTGATGACCTCTACGGTGAACCATTACATCCCTATACACAAGCACTCTTATCAGCCGTCCCCATCCCCGATCCCAAACTTGAAGCCCAACGGGAACGCATCATCTTAGTTGGTGATGTGCCCAGCCCAGCCAATCCTCCCAAAGGCTGTCCCTTCAACACCCGCTGTCCCTTAGCCGTCGACCGGTGTTTCAAGGATCTACCCCAATGGCGTGAAGTTCGTGATGATCATTGGGTTTTTTGTCATTTAGTCGAGTAAAGTGACAGTTTTGGATCAAATCAGGGACAATTTAGTTGGCAAATTTCCTTTTGGCGTGGTATATTGTTGCAAATTTACGTTGAAAACAATATAGTAGCAGGTGGGGTTTACAAAAATCCCAATTATCACGCAAGGAGGTGATGTGCACTATAAACAACTAAGGTTTTCAACTTACATTGTTTGTCGAAATAATCAGCTATCTTACTGATTTCGATTTTTAGCAATATCTTTTATCAGCTTTTTTTAACTTCTTACTATTGGAGGAGAATGTGAAAAATAAACTATTTTTGTTTGTAACTTTAATGCTTGCCGCTGTCGTTATGGCCGCTTGTCAAGCAGAAACCGTTGAAGTGACCCGCGTCGTTGAACGTGTTGTCACCGAAGAGGGCGATACCGTTGAGGTAACGCGCGAAGTCGTTATTGAAAATCAAGTGGAGGTCACCCGCGAAGTCGTCGTTGAAGGCAACGGCAGTGGCGTTCGTGGTTCCGCTGGTACCGTCAATATTTTATATTGGCAAGCCGCTTCAACTTTGAACCCTTACTTATCTGGTGGTACCAAAGATATCCACGCCGCATCCTTGGTGTTGGAACCATTGGCCCGCTATGATGAAAATGGTAACCTCGTTGCTTGGTTAGCCAAAGAAATCCCAACCGTTGAAAATGGTGGCGTGAGCGAAGATTTGCTCAGCATTACCTGGCAATTGCGTGAAGATATTCTCTGGTCTGATGGCACCCCATTCACCTCGGCCGACGTCGTTTTCACCGCCGAATATTGCCTCAACCCAGAAATGGGCTGTAACGCAGCTACATCCTACGCCGACATCGAAAAAGTTGAAGCTGATGGTGACTATACCGTGACTGTCTACTTCACCAAAGCCAAACCATTCCCTTATCGTCCTTTCGTTGGTGCCACCGCCCCTATCGTTCAAAAAGCACAATTTGAGGATTGCCAAGGCGTTGCCGCGCAAGAATGTACCGATGCAAACTTCGGCCCCATCGGGACCGGTCCTTTCGTCGTCACTGAATTCCGCGCCAATGACGTGGTCACCTATGCCGCCAACGACAACTACCGCGACCCCAACAAACCATTCTTTGCTGAAGTCGTCTTCAAAGGTGGTGGTGACGCTACTTCCGCCGCTCGTGCCGTTCTCGAAACGGGTGAAGCTGATTACGCTTGGAACCTTCAAGTTGAACCTGATATCTTGAACGCCATGTCCTTAGCTGGCCGTGGTAAAGTTGTCAGTGGCTTCGGTACCAATGTTGAACGTTTGATGGTCAACTTCACTGACCCATCCTCAGAGTTAGGTGATAACCGCTCCTTATGGACCGAAGATGGTGAATTCGCTCACCCCTTCTTGAGTGACCCAGTTGTACGTGAAGCGTTATCTTTAGCCCTCGATCGTAACATCATTACCCAAGTTGGTTATGGCCAAGCTGGTCGCCCAACTTGTAACGTGTTGCCAGCTCCATCCATCTACGTTTCCACCAATAACGATACCTGCTTAGTTCAAAATGTTGCTCGCGCCAATGAAATTCTGGACGCGGCCGGCTGGGTTCGTGGCGATGATGGCATCCGTGAAAAAGATGGTGTCCGTTTGAGCATCTTGTATCAAACATCCACCAACTCCGTCCGTCAAGGTACCCAAGCATTGGTCAAACAAATGTGGGAACAAATCGGCGTCGAAACCGAATTGCGCAACATTGATGCCGGTGTCTTCTTCGGTGGCGATCCTGCTAGCCCTGACACCTACGGTAAATTCTACGCTGACATCGAAATGTATACCAACAACTTCGATGGTACTGACCCAGAAGCCTATATGGCGAACTGGCAATGTAGCGAAATCTCCGGTCCCGATAACCAATGGTTAGGCAATAACATTCCTCGTTACTGTAACCCAGCTTATGATGCATTGGTCCAAGAAATGTCGGAAACGGCTGAATTAGAAGCCCGGGCTAAATTGGCTATCGAGATGAATGACATCCTCATGCAAGATTATGTCATGATTCCTTTGGTCCATCGTGGTAGCGTTTCCGCGCATAGCAACTCCCTCCTCGGCGTTCGTATGAACGTTTGGGATTCGGAATTGTGGAACATCGCCGACTGGAACCGTGCTAGCCAATAATTTCAACATACTCTAGGTTGATGGCTTATCCCTTAACCTAGCCTATGTCTGATATGGGAGCCATAAGAGTGTTTATCTCCTATGGCTCCCCTTTGTTTTTCGGGAGATGAAACATGAGTAGGTATATTGTCCGTCGCTTGCTAACAGCTATCCCCACCCTGCTAGTTATTAGCTTTGTCATTTTTGTCATCTTAGATCAAGCCCCTAGTGATCCCACGGGCAATTTGCCCATGACCATCCCCCCTGAAGTCCGCGAACAAATTCGCGAAACGATGGGCTATAACGACCCCTTTGTCATTAAATATGTTAAATGGTTACGCCAATTTTTCGTCTATGAACCATTAAATATTCTTGAAGATTCATTGAATATTACCATTGGCGATTCCGAAGGCCGACTACGCCTACGTTCATACGCCACCCGCGGCCCTGTCGTTGATTTAATTATTGAACGAATGCCTCAAACCTTATGGGTGGTTGGCTCATCCTTCATTTTATCCATTATTATCGCCATTCCCATTGGCGTTTTATCTGCTTATAAACAATACTCTTGGTTTGACCAATTAGGTACACTCTTCGCCATGCTTGGCTTTTCTGTACCAACCTTCTTTACCGGCATCCTTTGTATTCTCATCTTCAGTGTCCGTCTCGGCTGGTTCCCCTCTATTTATGATACCACGCATAAAGTCACTGATTGGGCCAGTTTTGTGGTGCAAATCAAACAAAGTATCATGCCTGTCGCCGTTTTAGCCTTCGCCAGCGCCGCCCAACTTAGCCAATTTACCCGCTCGGCCGTCCTTGATAACCTCAATCAAGATTACGTCCGTACCGCCCGCGCTAAAGGGCTCCACGAACGGGTCGTCATTCTCGTCCACGTCCTCCGCAATAGCCTTATCCCTGTGGTCACCCTCATCGCCCTCGGCATCCCCACTATCTTTGGCGGCGCTATCATCACCGAACAAATTTTCCGTGTCAATGGCCTCGGCCAACTCCTCATCATCGCTATCCAAGGCAATGACATCCCCCTTGTTCAAACTTTAACTTTTATCTTTGCCGTACTCATCGTCCTCTTTAACATCATCGCCGATGTTCTCTACGGTATTCTTGATCCACGTATTCGTTACGATTAAATAAAGGAAGGTTTCTTGTGAGTTCTGAACCAGCCCAATTAAATATCCCTGGCCATACGGAAGAACACCAACATCGTTCCTTATGGATGGATGTTTGGATTCAATATCGTAAACATAAAGGCGCTATGCTCGGCACCATTATTTTACTCTTTCTAATCTTGGCCGTTACTTTTGGCCCCATGATTTATACAGTCTCTGCTGACGAAATCAATCTACAAGCAATTAACGCCTCTGGCCTCCCTTGGCAAGAAAATTTCTCTTGGAGCCATCCCTTTGGTGCCGATAACTTAGGCCGTGATACCCTCGCTCGCTGTTTAGTTGGTGGCCGCATCAGTATCGCTGTCGGCCTCTCCGCCATGCTTATCGCTCTCGTAGTCGGCACCACCGTCGGTATTCTTGCCGGTTACTATCCCATGCTCGATGGCCCTCTCATGCGGATTACAGATATGTTCTTCGCCCTCCCCCTACTCCCCCTACTCCTCGTCGTCATCCTCCTCTTCCGTGACAGCTTGCGCCAAATTTTTGGCCCCGAATGGGGGATTTTTATTCTCATTGTCTCTGTCATCGGTATCCTCAATTGGATGCCTACCGCCCGCGTCGTCCGTGGTGATGTTCTGGCCCTAAAAGAACAAGAATTTGTCACCGCCGCCGTTAGCATTGGCACGCGTTCACAAAACATTCTCCTCCGCCACATCTTCCCCAACGTCCTCAGCCCTATCATGGTCTCGGCCACCTTGGGTATCGCCAACGCCATCCTCACTGAATCCGCCCTCTCCTTCCTCGGCCTAGGCTTCCCCTCCGACTTCCCCACCTGGGGCCGTGTCCTCTTTGATGGCTTAAACTTTATCCAAATCACCCCCATGCTCGTCTTCTGGCCAGGGCTTCTAATTTCGCTCACAGTGCTCAGTGTTAACTTTATTGGCAACGGCCTACGTGATGCTCTTGACCCTCGCCTACGGGGACGATAAGCCCTAATTAAGCGAAATATACCACCATTGAAATAAACATCTCCATAAAGGGCATAATCACCATCACGATTATGCCCTTTATCCTTTCAACATAACAACTATGCCCCCATTTCTTGTAAAAACCCGTGATACCCTCATCCCCTATATCCTTTGGCTTTTCCTCTCCATCCTCGCCACTGTCACCGCCCAAAAAAGCTATCAGCTTCTGATGCTCCTAAGCCACTACTGGCTCACCTCATCATGGCGCCCTCTTTCCTGGAACCAAGCCACGCTAACCGGCCTTAGCCGCTTCTACCTATTGCTCTTAGGCATTCTATGGTTGGCTTATGTCATGCTAGCTGAACAATATCTACAACGGGGCCGCCAAACCCAACAACTACAGTCCCATTTCCGTCACCTATTCTTGCCAAATATCTTATTATATGTTACAAGTTACCTAACTTTTTGGTTGTTGTCCTAAAATCGAAACAGGAGTTTGAGCAAAAATGGGTAAATGGTCCAACTTGACCATAATAACTTACCATAATGCTTGAACTTTACGTAAAGTAAAGTTATAATGTGGTTATTATGTCGCTAACTGCACTTCAAGCGGCGCTAAATGCATTGTGGTCGCAATTATCCGCTATTGGATCTTTTATTGGGCACGAGTGGTCTCGTGGTTGGATGCAATTTCGCTTGGCTCAGTTAGGCCTAACACCCGCAAATCTTCTTTTTGGCTTTTTAAACGGCATCTATAATACAATGTGGCTTTTTTTTGTCATGTTTACAGTCGTCGCCGGCGGACGATGGTATATGGAGGGTGAATTTGCTCTCCCTCGTGAAACTCAATTAGTCGTAACTCAGTGGGCCTATGTCTCTGATCAGATTGCACGTCGCGCCGATATTCCCCGCGAAGTCCCACTTGTTCTTTGGTTCAAGGAAAGCAGTATGCAAGCTGTTAATCCCGATAATTGCACCGGTATCATTGGGGCTTACGATCTAGTACGCTCTGGTGAACGCCCCTGCTTTACGCCTGGCCCCATTTCTACTTTAGAAATCGGGGAGCAGTTAACCATTGCTGCTATTGAATTCAAAAAACGGTGTCCCGAAATCACCTACTATACACGCAACCCCAACACGCTTAAAAAATGTTACTATGCTTACAATGCCGGTATGGGTGCCGCCGCCTCCGGCAACCCCAATCAATCCGCTTATGTCATGAATAATTACAACGATAATTATCGTAACATGTATTACTCTGATGTCGAATTAGGCAATGTTTATGTCACCGCCCTCGGCGCTTGGCCCGCCCACCTCGCCATCGAAAGCTTAATCACCGCCCATCTCGATCATTTCTCTCATGGCGATATCCCCTTTACTATCACCCTCCTCGATTTTGGCACCCGTGCCTATGATTGGGGCAGTTACCAATTTAGCTTCTTTGACCTTAACGATGCCACTACCCCCATGGATTTCCCCGATGACCGCGATATCACCGCCCAAACTTGTCTCGCCCCACCCCATCGCTTTAGCTTGCCCGGTGTACGCCCCACCATCAATCCCGTCAGCGAAACACCACGTCTTACCCAAGATATCCATGGCTGTAGTTATGGCTTACCAGGTCTGGATATCAGTAGCGATAATAGACGCGCTATTCTCGTTGCCCCTATGTCTGGCGAAGTAACTACTTATACCGATAGATGGCAAAACAGTACCATTCGTATCGAAAATGAAGAATGGATTGTCTGGCTTCTACATCCCCGTTCCTATCTTGTCAAAGAAGGCTTTGTCTATCAAGGTGATCCCGTTGGAGTCATGGGTGCCGTCGGCTACGCCACCGGCCCACATGTCCACTACACGATTTATGACAAAATCACCGATTCATTTGTTGATCCCAGTTTGTTTATCCCTATTGAGGAAGATTAAATTGTTTTTATGGCCGTTTTGGTCACTTGTCCACTAATCTAAGGAGTAGAAAATGAACCTTACCCAACTTTTATTATTTGTCCCGCTAGTAGCTGGCCTTTATTTGGCCTATCATCTCATTGTTAAACAAGGCTTGCCTTCACAAAATATCGGTAAAATTATCTCCTATTTTGTTGGTTTATTCATCGTTTTCACCGCCATTGTTTGGATGACCACATCCTTATTGCCTGGCTGGATCAATGATATGTTACAAGGTACGGTTAATTCCGCCGAATGGCAACGAGTCCTCACTACAAGTGAAGGCATTTTTAACGATGCGATAGGTCGCGATGACACTACCACCACCTTCAGCACCAACGGAACAACAGCTCCAACCACTAACACCAACCCCAATCCCGGCGCAACCAATGGGAATGGAACCAATAATGGTGGCACAACCAATGGTGGTACGGGCACAACTATCAACCCGAACAATAGTGAAAACGCGATACGTACCGGACCTATCGAATATGAGGTTCAACCCGGCGATAATTTAACCAGTATTGCCGCCAAATATGGCGTCACCTTGCAACAACTGCGAGCGGCCAATAGCCAAATTCATGGTGATTGGATCGTTGCTGGTCAAGTTATCTATATTCCAGCTAGCCAATAATCAACGACCTCACACGCTACTTATACAGAGAGTAACAGGTTATTATTGCTTGTTACTCTCTCTTAATCGCTTGAAATAACCCAAGAGGTGTATCTATGTCTCACGGAGATGAACATCTACCTAATTTTGTATCTGATTTCTGGCGCAAAATCCCCCCCAGAATACGCTTTACCATTGAAGACAACTTTTTGCCTGAGAATGTGCGGGAACGACCTGTACCTGGTGAAGTCGTTCAAGTAGAGATTGGTATTGCTTGGTATCGCAACATTGTGGGCATACTCGTTTTTTATAACCTGATCGCCACCGCTGTTGTCATGGTTGTCACCATTATTGCCGTAGCCATCTACGCTCTCATGACCAACCAATCATTATCTATCATCTGGATACCTATCCTCCTCTGTATCGCGATTTTTGGATATGCCATTTACCAAGAAATCGAACATCGGCAATGGCGTTTAGTCAAGACCAATGCCCGCTTTATCATCTCCCTACCCCAACCCGGCTCATTTCTTTTAGTGGACAATATCGAGCTGAAAGGGACCCCAAGTGTCCTTGATACCAACTGGTCTCCCAACCCAATTTGGCGTACCTTCCAATTTTTTACTGGCGCTAGAGACCTCTACCTAAGTCTATCTGGTTACCAATTCGCGGCCGGCTCGGCCCGCGTCCGCGACGCCCTTGTCATCCCTGATGTGATGCAAAAAGATGTACAAGCTCTCAAAGAAGAGATTTTCAAAAAATGGAAACCTTCAGCCATGCGCTTCATCGATGCTCAACCCGTTTACATCATGGATGCCCCCCCCCCAGATGACGAATAATAACAATCATTTTGCATAAAAAAAAAGCTGGTTATGTATGTAACCAGCTTTTTTTATATCTATAAAGTTTTCTGCTCGCTTAAACCAACGCTTTAACCGCCGCTAAAGCTGCCTCATAATCTGGATGTTGACCAATCACCGGTACATATTCCCGATACACAATTTTATCATTGCTATCAACCACAAATACAGCCCGTTGCTCTAAACGAATATCTTTAATATGCGTCCCATACGCATCACCAAAACTCATCTTTTGATAATCCGATAGAACTTGTACATGCTCAATCCCTTTCGCCCCACACCACCGCTTTTGCGCAAATGGTAAATCAGCACTAATTGTTAATACCGCTACCCCTTCGCCCAGCGTGGCCGCTTCTTCATTGAAACGACGGGTTTGGGCATCGCAGATGCCGGTATCAACAGAAGGCACAACGGAGATGAGACGTATTTTGCCGGCCGAGTCAGCTAAAGTAACCTCTTGAAAACTGTTACTAATCACTGAAAACTCTGGTGCATCATCGCCTACTTCTAAAATCGGCCCCCGCACCGTGCGCATAATGCCACCCCAATCAATTGTTTCCGGCCGCTCAATTACTTCACTCATTACGCTTCACCTGTGTAAACTTCAACTTCGGTCGCCTCTAATCCCTTACGACCTTCTTCAACATCATACAAAACCCATGTCCGTTCTTGAAATGAATCTGTATCACCCATTAACTCTGTCCGATGGAAAAATATCTCCAATCCTTCTCCACGGGCAATAAAACCATATCCTTTGGTCGCATTGTACCACTTCATACGCCCAATATATTTGCCACTCTGGGGATCGATCTGAATCGAATCTGGTTGAATATCATCTTCTGAATCATCTTGATATGAATTTTGAGGTTTTTCGGTCGACTTGTTGCCTGCTGAATGATCTGTCTTGCTATTTTGATTACCACCACTACTATATTCTGGCAATTTAGATAACGAACTAACCTCAACAGGTAAACCTGCTTCGCTTAATTTCCTCTGCATATCAACTGTAAAAATAAATTTGCTGCCATCTTCTCTTTCGGCCCATTGATCGCGAAAGTTCATCTTTTTCTCCTTAGCTATCTATACGATGTTCCGCTCACTGTTTATAAACATATTCCTTTATAAAACAGTTCCGTCTATAAATTTAAACTTAATTGCTCCCCATCCTCTTCTTCTTCTTCTTCTTCGATACTTAACTGCTCCCGCCACACAGTCATCCCCACAATACGACCCCGTTGATTCCATTTGGGCAAAGCGCGTGGTTTAATCGTCCGCCGACCCATGCTAACATCAGCTAAGGTCACTCTTTTAGTCCGCCCATCACTCAATAAAACAATTGCCTCTTCTCCTTCATTGACTAGCACCGTCGCCGCTACTTCATTAGCCCCCTTAGGCAATCGCACATTAATTACCCCCTGCCCATACCGCCCCTGAACTGGATACTCTTCCATTGCCGTCGCTTTAGCTAATCCATTATCCGTCACACTCAATAAATAAGCCTCAGGTTGAACCCGCTCCATCATAATCAAACCATCTGTCTCTTCCATCTTAATGCCCCGCACACCACCTGCTGGCAAACCCATAGGGCGCACATCTTCTTCCTTGAAACGGATAGCTTGTCCACTAGCTGTTGCTAATAAAATCTCTTCGTCACCTGTCGATAATCGTGCCCACCCTAAACTATCATCATCAGCCACCCCAATCACTGTGAATGGATCTGGTGTTAATCCCGGCAAATCAGATACCCGCACACGCTTACAAACACCACCAATCGTCGTTAAGAACAGATATCCCTCATCTAAATCAACGGGGCACGCCACCGCCGCAACTATCGTCTGACGCCGTGTAAACACAGTTAAATCAGCCCAATGCTTCCCCTCCCCTAATTCACGTGACCGTGGTAATTGATAAATCGGTAATGATACTGCCTGTCCATCTGCTGTAAATAAATATAATAAATCTTGCGTATTGGCTTCTAATAGCGCCAACGGCTGTTCTTTAGGGCTCGCCGAGATACGAATCGGCTCTGGTGTTGTTGTCCGTGCCAAGGTGCCATTACGCCCCACCAAAACCCAAACTTGCTCATCTGGCAATAAATCAGTCGATTCTAATGTACTACTCGTCTCTCGATCCAATATTTGCGTTCGCCGCAAATCACCATACTTTTCCCGAACACGCGCAAGTTCTTTTCGAACTTGCTCCCGCATCAACTTAGGACTAGATAATAAGCCCTCTAACTCCTTAATCAAAGTGAGTAACTCTTTATGCTCATCACGAATCTTCCGCTGTTCCAAAGAAGCTAAACGACGCAACGGCATATTTAAAATGGCTTGTGCTTGTGTTTCCGTCAAATCAAGCTTCTTAATTAAATTTTTGCGCGCTGTGTCCGCTGTTCGTGACCGTCGAATTGTATCAATCACATCATCTAAATTCTGTAGCGCAACCAGCAAACCCTCTAGAATGTGAGCGCGGTCTTTTGCTTGCGCCAAATCATGCTCTGACCGGCGCCGTATCACTTCTAAACGATGCTCAATATAGTAACGTAAGGCCTGTTTCAAGGTCAAGACACGTGGCTGTCCATTAACCAACGCCACCATAATAATACTAAAGGTACTTTGTAATGGCGTTAACCGGAATAAGTCCGCTAAAACATCCTCTGGCGTCACATTACGAGTCGTTTCCAGCACAATCCGCATCCCATTTCGATCTGATTCATCCCGCAAATCAGTCAAACCTTCTATCTTGCCATCACGATGTAAATCAGCAATTTTGCTTAACAAACGCGTCTTATTCGTCTGGTATGGCAATTCTGTGATGACAATTCGTGACTTATTCCGCCCCATCTGCTCAACATGTACCTTCGCCCGCATCGTCACACGCCCTCGGCCCGTCGCATACGACGACGTCAACGCATCATTCTCCCCCCGATAACGGAATACCAACCCCCCCGTTGGAAAATCAGGCCCCTTAATAAATTCCAACAAATCCTTAACCGATACCTCATCTAACTGCTCCCAGTTATCTAACATATAATTTAAGGCATCAACCACCTCCCCCAAATTGTGTGGCGGCACACTCGTCGCCATCCCCACCGCAATCCCCGAAGAACCATTCACCAACAAATTAGGAATGATCGACGGCAAAACCTCTGGTTCCTTCAACGAACCATCAAAATTATCCCCAAAATCAACCGTTGACCGCTCAATATCTTCCAATAAGTCAAAACCAACTGTCGCCATTCGCGCTTCAGTATAACGCATCGCCGCCGCCGCATCCCCATCCACTGAACCAAAGTTCCCTTGACCATCAACTAATGGATAACGCATCGAAAAATCTTGCGCCATCCGCACCATCGCATCATAAACAGATTGATCACCATGTGGATGATACTTCCCCAAAACCTCCCCCACCACCCTCGCCGACTTCCGATGCGGCCGATCTGGTGATAAACTCATATCATGCATCGCATGTAAAATACGACGCTGAACCGGCTTTAAACCATCACGCACATCAGGCAATGCCCGCGACACAATAACGCTCATCGCATAGCTCAAATACGATTCACGCATTTCTGAATCAATATCTACTTGTTTAACTGTTCCGATTTCCATAGGCCTCTATTTGTGGGTTATATAGCAGGTAACAACTTTTATTTCTTCGTTATCATCATTCCGCTTTGAAAATTTGTTCTAATTTCATGCTAAAACCAACTATAGGCAATTTATGGTCTGCTGTCAACCCACAAAACACTTTTTTTTATGACTGCTCCAGCAGTATCCTCTTAAAATATCATTTATTCTGGCACTTCAACCAAAATGTTGCCATTCTCTAGCCGCACTTCATATGTCTTCACCGGCTTAACTGCCGGAAAAGTCGCCGCTCCCGTACGCAAATCAAATTTCGCTCCGTGCCGCGGACACATAACACACATATCCACCACCGGCCCATCCGCTAACGGCCCGTTATCATGCGTGCAAATATCATCAATCGCATAATATGACCCATCAATATTAAATACGACAATGGTTTCGTATTCAAACTCATGCCATAACCGCTCTCCCGCTGGCAAATCATCAACTTTTCCTACTACCGCAAACTGTTTATCACTCATTATTGTTCGGTCCCTCTCAGTACGACCGCTTCAGGTAACCCATAGGCACCCGCTTTTAATACTTTCAAACATAATAATGCACATTTAACCCGCATCATGCTCAATGGCACCCCAATCATCTCTAAAATCTCGTCTTTATCGTAAGCACGTAAATCATCTAAGCTTTTGCCCATAATATCATCGGTCAATAATGACGCCGCTGCTTGGCTAATCGCACACCCATCCCCTGACCAAGCTGCTGATTTAACCCGATTATTCTCATCTAATTCAACATCAATGCGAATAACATCACCACATAAAGGATTATCCTCTTCATAAGTAAATGTTGGCTCTTCTAAAGAACCATAATGTAATGGGTTTTCATATAAATCAATAATCTGTTCCCGATAGAGATCACTACTCATGATGACCTATCTCCTCTATTTATTTAATCACTTACAGTTAAGATTTTATCACTTTTCTACTTTACCGTAACTGATACCATCTTACCATAATAACTTTGTTATATTCTAAAGATTCTTTGTGCCCGATGCAAGCTCTTCACCAGCTGATCAATTTCCGCTGTTGTCGTATGCACATAAAAACTAGCCCGCGCAGTTGCCGGAATGCCTAAACATTCTTTATGCAATGGCATGGCACAATGATGCCCCGCCCGTACCGCTACCCCATCTTCATCTAAAATGTGCGCAATATCATGAGGGTGTACACCCTTCAAAGTAAATGCCGCCAAACCAGCCCGTTGACTCGCTTGTTGCGGCCCCACCACACGCAAACCATCCACTTCACTCAACGCTTCTAACGCATACGCCGTTATTTTTTGCTCATGAGCATGAACGTTATCCATCCCCAATTCTGTCAAATAATCAACCGCCGCCCCAAGCCCAATCCCCTCGGCAATACTCGGTGTCCCCGCCTCAAACTTATACGGCAAATCATTCCACGTCGACCCCCCAAACGTCACCCGCCGAATCATATCCCCACCACCCAAAAAGGGTGGCATCTCGTCCAGTAACGGCCGTTTCCCATACAAAATCCCCACCCCCGTCGGCCCACACATCTTGTGCGACGAAAACGCCATAAAATCACAATCCCACCCCACCACATCCACTCCCTGATGCGGCACCGCCTGCGCCCCATCCACCAACGTTAACGCCCCCACTCGCTTCGCCGCCGCCACCAACTCTTCAACCGGATTAATCGTCCCCAACACATTCGACACCGCCATAAAAGCGAACATCTTCGTCTTCTCCGTCAACAATTCCGGCAACTGACCCATATCCAAAAAACCATCCGCCGTCACCGGCAACACCCGCACCACCGCCCCCGTCCGCTCCGCTACCATCTGCCACGGCACAATATTCGCATGATGCTCCATCGCCGTAATCAAGATCTCATCCCCCGCCTTCAAATTCGCCCCACCCCAACTATAGGCCACTAAATTAATCGCTTCCGTCGCATTCCGCGTGTAAATAACCTGTTCTGCTGTCGGTGCTTTGATAAATGCCGCAATTCGCCCCCGCGCCGCTTCATAAGCTTCCGTCGCCGCCTCACTCAACTGATGAATCCCCCGATGAATATTGGCGTTATACGTCCGATAATAATTATTCATCGCCTCAATCACCGCCAATGGCTTTTGTGATGAGGCCGCACTATCCAAATAGACCAAAGGCACACCAGGATGTGCCTCCACATTTAATATCGGAAAATCAGCTCTTACCTTCTGGACATCATACATAACTACCTCAGTTTAATACACCTAAAGCCCCTCCCAAACTAATCAGAAGGGGCTTTAGTTTGTCATATTAATTCGCGCGTGATGGATTTTCGATAGGAACCCCCACCAAGTTCCCCCATTCAGTCCAAGAACCATCATAGTTCCGTACTGATGGATAACCTAACAAATAGGTCAACACAAACCACGTATGCGAACTGCGCTCACCAATCCGACAATAAGCGATCACGCTCTTATCCGCTGACAAACCTTGTTCTTCTTCGTAAATCGCCCGCAACTCATCCGCTGACTTGAACTCGCCCGACTCACTAACTGCTCGGCTCCAAGGCACATTCCGCGCCCCTTTAATGTGCCCCCCGCGCAAGGCCCCTTCTTGCGGCGAACCAGGCATATGCAATAACTCACCATTATATTCCCCCGGACTACGCACATCTACCAATGGCTGTTCCGCCCGAATGTGATCCAATACCTGATCACGGAAGGCCCGAATCTTATAATCAGTCCGTGCCGCTGGCGTATACGCTGTCGCCGTAAAAGTTGGAACCTCTTTCGTCAATTCCCGCCCTTCATCAATCCATTTCTTACGCCCACCATCCATAATCCGACAATCAGCATGCCCAAATAACTTAAACACCCAAAAAGCATAGGTAGCCCACCAATTATTTTTATCCCCATAAAAAACAACCGTCGTATCTTGCCCAATACCATTGCGTAACATCAACGCCGCAAACGCGACTTCATCTAAATAATCACGGCGAATCGCATCATTTAAATCCGCTACCCAATCGATATGCACCGCATTTTTAATATGGCCTGTGCTATACAACAAAAGATCTTCGTTTGACTCCACCAACCGTACTTTAGGATTATCAATGTTATCGGCTACCCAATCTGTACTCACTAATACATCCGCTTGGGCATAACCACGTTCTGTAATACTCATACTTATCTACCTTTTTATCTCTTAGCAATGAATAGGAAAAAGCCGGGTGTCGGCTTTTTGTCCGACAACCCGGCCTTATTATCTATCTAATCAACAAATTTAGCCTACTTTGGCTAAAATTCGACCAGCAATCCGTTCACGAACACCTTCTAATGGAATTCGTTGCATCAACGGATCAAAGAAACCATCTACAATCATCCGAATCGCTGTCTCCCGAGGGATACCACGACTCATCAAATAGAAAATTTCCGTCTCATCAATCCGACCTGCTGTCGCCGCATGGGTGCAAGCAACGTCATCCGCTTCAATTTCTAACCCAGGGATCGAATCAGCCCGCGCCGTCTCGGCCAACATCAAGTTCCGATTAGCCTGAAAACCATTAATCCGTTGCGAATCCGGTAACGCTTTAATCATCCCTTGCCACACTGACCGTGCTTTATCCGTCAACGCCCCTTTATAGAGCAAATCACTGACCGTATCAGGCGCATTATGATTCTGTTGCGTGTCCAAATCAAAATGTTGATGCTTATTAGCGAAGAATAAACCAGACATCCGTGCCCAGCTACCACGCCCATCCAACTCAACCGTTTGGAACGCTTTCGTCAAACGTGTGCCCATCGCACTGGTCACCCAATCCAATTTCGCATCACGCCCCACTCGGCCACGCTCATGATTAAATTGCCACACATTATTGCCAAAATCTTGCATCGAAGCGTAAACCAAACTACCCCCGTCCGCCACAAGCAACTCAATAGCCCCATTATGTAACGCCATCTCGTCACTATCAGCCGAAGCATATTCGTCAATAAAGACCGCTTCTGCCCCTGATTCAACCACAACCAATGTATGGCTAAATGTCTTCCCTTTATTCGACCACAACGCACTATGTACCGGCACCTTCACTTGCACGTTACGAGGAACATAGAAGAATGTACCCCCACGCCAAAAGGCCCCATGCAAAGCAGCAAATTTACCTTCATCCGTCTTGACCGCTTGGGTCATGAAATACTTTTGCACCAACTCCCCATGCTCGGCCACCGCCGTCGACATATCACAAAAGATAACCCCTTGGCTGGCCAACTCATCACTCAATTGATGCTGAACCGTCACCCCATCCACTTGCAATAAAAGACCACTCGCTTCATCAGCTTTGATCGTCTCATTCCAAACCGCTGGCGCATCCGCTAAGGTCGCGCCACCATTGATTGATGGCCCCAAATTATCCATTTTCAAACGGCGTAAATCAGTCCGCCGCCACGCTTCATCTGTCGTCGTTGGCATCGGCAACGACGTATACAACTCCCACGCTTGGAGACGAAATTCTCGCATCCATTTTGGCTCATTTAACCCCGCCGATAACTGTTCTACTGCTTCACGACTAAACGTTGTCATTATTATCTCTTTCCTTCAAAATTTCTCGAACCTCACCCCCCTCCTCTTAGCGGAGAGGGGGACCATCGTTATTAATCAACAATCGTCAAAGAGGCTTAATGCTTCGTAACATAAATTTTCTTAACTTCCACTAGATAGAAGAAGTATTCAAAACTTTGGTTACAAAGTCTCTAACCAATCGATCCTTCCATTTGCAATTGAATCAAACGATTCATCTCAATCGCATATTCCATGGGCAACTCTTTAACCAACGGCTCGATGAAACCATTCACAATCATCGTATTAGCCATCTCTTCACTCAAACCTCGGCTCATCAGGTAGAACAACTGCTCTTCACCCACTTTACTCACCGAAGCCTCATGCCCCACAGTCACATCCGCTTCATCAATCTCGATGTACGGATATGTGTCAGACCGACTATCTTCATCTAATAACAACGCATCACACACCACATTCGATTTTGTATGGTGGGCACCTTCATCAATTTTCAACAAACCACGATAGGAAGAGCGACCCCCATCTTTACAAATCGATTTCGAAATAATACGGCTCGTTGTGTGTGGTGCATGGTGGACAACTTTGCCACCCGCATCTTGATGTTGTCCTTTACCAGCAAAGGCGATGGACAAAATTTCACCATGGGCACCTGGCTCCATCAAATGGACAGCTGGGTATTTCATCGTCACTTTGGAACCAAGGTTACCATCAACCCATTCCATCGTGCCATTCGCATACGCCACGGCCCGTTTGGTCACCAAGTTATAGACGTTATTCGACCAGTTTTGAATGGTGGTGTAACGACAACGGCCGTTTTTCTTCACCACAATCTCCACCACGGCCGAGTGCAACGAATCCGATGAATAAATCGGTGCCGTACACCCTTCAACGTAATGGACATACGCACCCTCATCAATAATCATCAACGTCCGCTCAAACTGACCCACATTTTTCGCATTAATACGGAAATACGCTTGCAACGGCATCTCAACATGCACCCCAGGTGGCACATAAATGAAACTACCACCCGACCAAACCGCCGTGTTCAACGCCGCAAACTTATTATCATTATACGGAATAATCGTCCCAAAATGTTCACGCACCATCTCCGGATATTGGGCTAACGCATCATCCATACCCAAGAAAATAACCCCTTGGTCTTCTAACTCTTTCTTGATATTATGATAAATCACTTCCGATTCATATTGTGCTGCTACCCCAGACAAGAACTTTTGCTCCGCTTCGGGAATACCCAACTTATTGAACGTATCTTTAATATAGCCCGGAACATCTTCCCAATTATCTTCTTGCCGTTCCGATGGACGAATATAATAGTAGATGTTGTTGAAATCAATCCCACTTAAATCCGCACCCCAATCTGGCATCGGCCGTGACATAAAATGCTCATACGCTCGCAACCGATACGCCAGCATCCATTCTGGCTCACCCTTCATTTGCGACATATGATGGATCAATTCCGGTGTTAAGCCTCGCTCAGCTTTAAACACATAATCTTCTATATCTGAAAAACCATATTTTTCTGCATAACTATCATTCACGCTAGCTACGACTTCATTTTCCGTTAATTCTGTTTCTGGTGTTAAATCACTCATTAAGAAACTCCTATTGGCTAAGCAAGTAACTAATTAAATAGTCACTCGCATGAGTAGAAATTAGTTGCTAGCTTACTGGGCAGCGGTCGTGTGTTTTTCACGAACCCAATCGTAACCGCTTTCTTCCAATTTCAAAGCCAGTTCAGGACCGCCACTTTCCACAATCCGACCATCCAATAACACATGAACATAATCTGGCTTAATGTACTCTAAAATACGTTGATAATGAGTGATAACCACCACACCCATATTCAACTCCTCACGCAACGTGTTTGCCCCTTCAGACACAACCCGTAACGCATCAATATCTAAACCAGAGTCCGTTTCATCCATAATCGCAAACTTTGGCTCTAACGCCGCCATCTGTAAAATTTCTGCCCGTTTCTTTTCCCCACCAGAGAAACCGTCATTCAAATAACGCCCAGCAAATTTATGATCCATCCCCAACATATCCATCTTTTCTTTCAATAAACGACGGAATGCTGGAATCGAAATCCCATCTTCACTACGCGCATTCAACGCTTGACGCAAAAACTTAGCCACCGTAATCCCTGGCACAGCCACTGGATATTGAAATGCCAAGAAAAGACCTGCCCGTGACCGTTCATCCGCATCAAGCTCTAATAAGTCGTCACCGTCAAAAATCACTTGCCCCGCCGTCGGTTCATAAGCAGGATGGCCAGCTAAGGTATAAGCCAATGTGCTTTTACCAGAACCATTGGGACCCATGATAGCATGAATCTCACCCTGCTTAACTAAAAGGTCAATACCTTTCAATATAGGCTGGTCAGCAATATTAACGTGTAAGTTTTTGATTTCTAAGGCAGTAGTCATTATCTTTTACATCTCCTTAAGGATTTTTTAATCTTAAAGCTAAGAATGGTTGGCAACCTAAAATTATCCACTGTTGTCTTCCAAACACATGTGGCTCCCTTAATTTCTAAGGCAGGCCCAAACCATCTAGCTATGTTAGTAAAGGGGGTTGTCCATGTTTTGTATATGAACTATATGTCGTGAGTATATCATGCTCACCCCACATTGTCAATATTTATGAAAAATATGATAAATATATATTCAATTGTCAAAACAAACCGGTTATGCTAAAATGAAAAAAGATTTTGTCGTTGTTTAAAGTAATGATTTTGACCATTCTTTTAAACAACTTCAACGTATTAAACACAATCTGTTTTCAAGATTCGAGAAATAAGTTAAGTTTAATACGCTTACCGTTCCCATACAATAATCAACATTTACGACAGTCCCCCATCGTTTATTTTGGAAAGGATACACAACTGTGAATTCGATAAACAAAAAAAATAGTAGCACCCGCGACACCATCCTCCATGCTATTAAAACTATTCATGAAGCCAATGTTAATGATTTGGCCGAGGCGGCTGGTGTCTCTCCTGTAACTGTACGTCATCATCTAAACGCACTGCAAGCAGATAGCCTCATAGATGCCACCCCTATCCGCCGCAAAGTAGGACGCCCTTATTATGTCTACAGTCTCAGTGAAAAGGGTGAAGAACTATTCCCTCAAAAATATGTTCGTTTAAGCAACCGTCTGCTTGATGAACTTAAATCCAGTTTTCCCGAAGGCACAGTTTCAGACCTATTCCATAACTTAGTCCAACGTATTGTCACGAACCATATCCGTGACTTTGAACATCTCCCCTTCGAAGAACGCCTTAACTACCTAATTAACTTATTGGGTGAAGAAGGCTTTCTCGCTGAATGGGAACAAACCCAAGATGGCTATACCATTAAAGAGTATAGTTGCCCTTATATGTCTATCGGTGAAAAACATCATGAAGTATGTACCTTTGATACAGCTCTTATGACTTCTATTCTTAATACCGAAATCGAACAACATAGTTGTATGCTGTCTGGTGCCGATTGCTGTGAATTCACTATGAAAAATTCTACCCCTGTTTCATCAAATTTAATTCAAATTGAGGTTAAGTAATGATTGCTAGTAAAGAAGAAGAAATCCGCGAAGCATTACGTGGTGTTATCGACCCTGAAATCGGTCTTAATGTTGTTGAGTTAGGCTTAATTCGTGATCTAAATGTGGAGAATGATGATAAAGTTAAAATCACCATGATCATGACAACCCCCTTCTGCCCATATGGCCCTCAACTTATCGAACAAGTTCGTGTTATGGGCACCCGCGCCGCTGGCGTGCCTGTTACCGTTGAAGTCGGTAAAGAATTATGGGATCCATCTATGATGGAAGAAGGTGCTGGTGGCGATTGGGGTCTTTTCTAATCGTCTGCTCCCCTCTAAAAATACAGTAAACAAAAAAAAGCCCCGTTACACGGGGCTTTTCTTACGTTAATTAAATTGAAGAACTAATAACAAGGGACGACTTTGGCGACAGTGACTGTAATTAGGGAACGATGTAGGTACGATGCATATGGTGTGTGCTTGTGTGATGGAGCTTTTTGTGTGTGTTGTTTATTGTCTTGGAGTGACGATGGTTTTGTTTAGTTCCAACTAGGCTATCATGTAGGTACGATGATTACAGTTTAGAGTAACGGATCTTCATGATGTTAGCCGTCCCTTGTTATTAATTTGTTAACAATAGTATAACACAAAATTAACAAAAAAAGGTTGGGATTTCGTTATAAAATAATTATAACTCGGTTATAATTCTGTAACTTTTTTGTATATTTCAGGACTGTGGTACTAAAAAACATACACTCATCTCCAATTCCGTCAACTTCTCACAATAACAATATTGAGCAATTGCGTAATTTAATAGATACGCTATACTCGTGGCGTAATTATTAACACCCCAACTAACTGTTATCCCTTTTCCCTTAATTTTTAATAAATATCCTTATCTAAAATAAATGGCAGGTATTCTATGACGCTTGTTATGAAATTTGGCGGCACTTCTGTAGGCAGTGCTTCTGCTATGCAAGAAACAAAAATTTTAATCGAAAAATTTAAACAAGACCACGCCCATCTCGTTGTCGTCGTCTCCGCTATGGGCTCGAAACCAGTAAAAGTAACTGACCTTCTCCTCAATGGTGCCTACGCCGCCTTCCGCAGCGACCGCCATACCTTCGCCAACTGCGCTGATAAAATTCGGCAAATCCACTACGACGCCATCAACAATCTCCTCACCCCACCCGTTCAACAACCTCTCCTCTCCGAAATCGAAAACTTTATCCAGCGCTATCTCTCCCTTTGTACCGCCGTCGCCATCCTCGGCGAACTCACCCCCCGCGCCCTTGATGCTATCAGTGGCATGGGCGAACAAATGAGTGCCCGTATCCTCGCCGCCTACCTCCAACAAGAAAATATCCCCGCCCAAGCCATCGATGCCACCGACCTCATCACCACCGATGATAACTTCCAAGCCGCCACACCAGACCTCGTCACCACCAACAAAAAATGCTACACGACCCTCACCCCTCTCCTTAACCAAGGTATCACCCCCATCATCACTGGTTTCATTGGTGCTACTGTCGACAATATCACCACCACCCTCGGCCGCGGTGGCTCCGATTACAGCGCCGCCATCTTCGGCCAAGCCCTCATCGCCGATGAAGTCTGGATCTGGACCGATGTCGATGGTGTCATGAGCGCCGACCCCCGCATCACCCCCAACGCCCGCTCTATCCCCACCCTCACTTACCGCGAAGTCGGCGAACTCGCCTACTACGGCGCCCGCGTCCTCCACCCCAAAACGATTCGCCCCTGCATCGAAAAAGGGATTCCCCTCCGTATCAAAAACACCTTCAACCCCGATCATCCCGGCACCGTCATCGTCAAAGAACACATCGATGACCATGCCGGTGCCGTCAAAGCCGTTACCGCCATCAACGATTTAAGCTTAATCACTGTTGGTGGCCGTGGTATGATGGGTGTCCCCGGTATCGCCGCCCGCACCTTCGGTGCCGTCGCCCAACAAGATGCCAGCATCCTGCTCATCAGCCAATCCTCCTCTGAACAATCTATCTGCTTCGCCCTCCCCCAAACCAATAGCGCCGCCGTCATCGCCGCCCTCGAAGCTGTCTTCGCCACCGAAATCGCCCGCCGCGACATCGACCGCATCACCGCCAACGAACCGGTCGCCATCGTCACCGCTGTCGGTGCCGGTATGCAAGGCACCCCCGGCATCGCCGGCCGCCTCTTTAGCGCCCTCGGCCAAAACAACGTCAACGTCATCGCCATCGCCCAAGGCTCCTCCGAATGTGGCGTCAGCCTCGTCGTCGCCGGCGACGACACCGCCACCGCCATCGCCGCCATCCATAAACTGATCCTCCAAGATTAACCAAGGACCTCAACACCATGGACATCCGCTCTATCACCCTCTTTATCCCTCCAGATTTCGCCCCTAGCCAAGCCAGCGCCTTCCTCGCCAACGCCCGCCATGCCTTCCCCTTCCCCGTCCAAAGCCTACGCCTCGCTACCCCACCCTTCCCCGACTGGTGGGACACGAACCAATCCCCCTCCGAATTCGCCGCCCGCTGGCAAGTCGTTGGCTTCGACTACCTCTGCCTCGGCCCCGTCCTCCTCCACCATGACGACCATTGGCTCAACCTCCTCCCCGATATCATCGGCGCCAATGATATCCTCTTCGCCAGCGCTGAAATCGCTAACCTCAATGGCTCTATCAATCCCCAACGCTGTTTCCAAATCAGCCACATCATCGACCAAACCAGTCGCAAAATGAGCAATGGCTTCGGTAACCTCTACTTTACCGCCATCGCCAACTGCCCACCCGGCTCCCCCTTCTACCCCGTCGCTTACCATGATGATGGCCCCGCTAGCTTCGCCATCGCTGTCGAATCCGCCGACCTCGCCCGCCGCGCCATCTCTTCCGCCCACTCCCTCGCTGAAGCTCGCCAAAATCTCATCCACGCTATCGAAACCGCCGCCAATAAAATTTCCACCGCCGCCGCCTCCCTTGCCGAAAAACACAATCTCGCCTACCGCGGCATCGACTTCTCTCTCGCCCCCTATCCCACTTCTGACAAAAGCTTAGCCGGTGCCCTCGAAGACCTCGGCCTCTCCACCCTCGGCACCCCCGGCTCCCTGTTCGCCGCCGCCCTCGTCACCGAAGCCATCGCCCAAGCCAACTTCCCCCGCTGTGGCTTCTCCGGCCTCATGATGCCCGTCCTCGAAGACAATATCCTCGCCCAACGCGCCGCCTCCGGCCATGTCACTATCAGCGACCTCCTCAACTACTCCGCCGTCTGCGGCGTCGGCCTCGACACCATCCCCCTCCCTGGCGACACCAATCCCAATCTACTCGCTGGTATCCTCCTCGATGTCGCCGCCCTCGCCACCCGTCTCAATAAACCCTTAACCGCCCGCCTCATGCCATTACCTGGTCTACAAGCTGGTGATAAAGCCACCTTCAACTTCCCCTACTTCGCCGATGGCCGTGTCATGCCCGTTATCGGCACCGGCCCCACTCCCAATGGTCATATCGCCACTAGCTCCAAACTTAAACTGAAACGTTATCATTAAACCCAAACCACTGTCGTCTCCTCCCTAACAAAACAGCCCAAATAAAGAGCAAAACGAAATCGAAGGGTATCGGCTGAACAAAACCAACTCTTTTCAGATTCTTGCTAGCGTAGCTGTTGGCTCACTTCACCAACACAAAAAAGTCTGTCAAATCCCCAAAATCTGTGTCAAAATCCACCAAAACCAGCTCCCAACCCTCTGTACTAAATTAGCCTCTCACCCATAAATACTGTACACTCACACCTAAATCGTTGTACCACAATCAAAATGAGGCTCTATGAAAAAACGTATCTATTCATCACTGCTCCCTTTAATTACCTTAGTTGTTACTGTTGCTTCTCTTTACAATCTTGTTCTCAATGGCTTTACCTTTATCTGGTTGGGCACCTTCCTCAGTAGTTTCCCCATCCTCGCTTACTTTAGTAGTCTCTTCATTACCTCTCAACCACGCACGTCCCGATTACTCCCTGGCTACACAATCCCGGTCGCTTTGGGCACAATCATCACCTTCATCTCCTTTTTCACCACCACCCCTACGAACCTTACCCCTCTCATCTTAACTATCATCTCCGCTCTTAACTGGGTCATCTATCTCTTTTGGTATTCAATATTTGACACACCCCCTACAGAGAAACTTGTCGTCGGCAAAACCCTCCCCACATTCGCCGCCCAAAATGTCGACCGGCAACCCGTCAACTCCACTTCTCTCCGTGGCAAATACCACATCATCGTCTTCTATCGTGGCAACTGGTGTCCTTTTTGCATGGCCCAAATCGATGAACTCAGTCAAGCTTATGACACCCTCACCCAACGTAATGCCGAACTCATTCTCATTAGCCCTCAACCACATACTTATAGCCAAAAATTAGCGACGAAATACGATCTCAAATTAAGATTTTGGATTGATACTGACAATAAAGTCGCCCAACAATTAAATATTGATGACGCCGATAGCGTCCCTTTTGGCCTCGAATATTCCGGCTACTCCACCGAAACCGTCCTCCCCACCACCATTATCACCAACCCCGATGGCAAAATGATCTACATCGACCTGCCCGTAACCTATCGAGACCGTCCTGAAGTAAAAACTTTTCTCCAAATTCTCGATGAAGCCATTGCCCAAACAGCCTAGAAGATTCGGTCACAATTCAACATGCCATTTCTTCTTTTCCAAACAAACTAAAAATCTCCAAAATTCCTCTTGCCAAACCATTATCCTTCTGCTATAATACTACCTTGTCGATGGGCGGTTAGCTCAGTTGGTTAGAGCGCTACGTTGACATCGTAGAGGTCACAAGTTCGAGTCTTGTATCGCCCACAAAAAAGTCGCTTAAAGCGGCTTTTTTTTTGCATATACGCTCCCCCCCCACTCTCCCCAACGTCATTTCGAGCGTAATTTTGCCCACGGTACCCCCCGCGGTACCCCCCACGCCAACCCCACCTCCTTTAAACAGGGCAAAATGAAGTCGAGAAATCTACCCTAACAACACATATCGAACTTTACCTATAAATTAAAACTCACATAAACGAAAATCTTTATGTTCCAATTTGAAATCACAGCCCAAGACCCTCATAGTCCCGCCCGTACCGGCACCTTCTCCACCCCCCACGGCCCCCTCACCACCCCCGTCTTCGCCCCCGTCGGTACCCAAGCCACCGTCAAAGCGATGCGCCCCCAAGACCTCCACGACCTCGGCGCCTCCCTCATCCTCAGCAACACCTACCACCTCTACCTCCGCCCCGGCGATGACCTCGTCCGCGACATGGGTGGCCTCCACCAATTTATGAACTGGCCCGGCCCCATCCTCACCGACAGCGGTGGCTTCCAAGTCTTTAGCCTCAGCGATACCCGCACCATCGATGCCGATGGCGTCACCTTCAAATCCCACCTCGATGGCTCCCGCCATCGCTTCACTCCCGAATCCAGCATCGCCATCCAAGAAAATCTCGGCGCCGATATCATTATGGCCTTCGATGAATGCCCACCACCCAATGAACGTGATTATGTCATCGAATCATTAACACGCACCCATCCGTGGGCCGAGCGTAGCCTCGCCGCCAAAACCCGCTCCGACCAAGCCCTTTTCGGTATCGTCCAAGGTGGTATCTTCCGCGACTTGCGCGAACAAAGCGCCCAATTTTTGATCGATCTCGATCTGCCTGGCTACGCTATCGGTGGCTTGGCCGTTGGTGAAACGAAGGCCGAGATGTACCAAGTCATCGAATGGCTCAATCCCGTCCTCCCCACCAACAAACCACGCTATCTGATGGGCGTCGGCACCCCCGAAGACCTTGTCAACGCCGTCTGGCGCGGTATCGACATCTTCGACTGTGTCCTCCCCACCCGCCTCGCTCGCCACAATAGCGCCTTCGTCTACGGCGGCCGCCTCAACCTCCGCAATGCCCAATTCGCCCGCGACCCCGAACCCATCTCCCCTGACTGCACCTGCTACACTTGCCAAAATTTCACCCGTGCCTACCTCCGCCATCTCATCAAAGCCAATGAAATCCTCGGCCACATCCTCCTCTCCACCCACAACATCCATTTCCTCCTCGACCTCATGCGCCACATCCGCCAACAAATCGCCGCCGGCACTTTTTCCACCTTTGCCCAAGATTATTTAAAAGCGTACCCCTTACCATGAACATTCTCGAAGCAATCTTCCTCGGCTTCATCCAAGGAGCCACCGAATTCTTACCCATCTCCAGCTCTGGCCACCTCCTCGTCATCCCCACCATCCTCGGCCTCAACACCCCCAACAGCATCCTCATCGCCATCACCCACCAAGGCACCCTCCTCGCCGTCCTCCTCTACTTCTGGCGCGACCTCTTCGACATCGCCCAAGCCACCCTCACCGCCCTCTTCCAACGCCAACCCTTCGCCACCCCCTCCGCCCGCCTCGGCTGGTTCATCGCCGTCGGCTCCATCCCCGCCGCCGTCGCCGGCCTCGGCTTCAACGACTGGTTCGATGCCATGTTTGAACGCCCCTCGGCCGCCGCTTTCTTCCTCCTCGGCACCGCCGCCCTCCTCGTCATCGGCGAACGCCTCCTCAATACCACCAAAACCATCGACGATATGACCTGGCCCGATGCCATTATCATCGGCCTCGCCCAAATGATGGCCCTCCTCCCTGGCATCTCCCGCAGTGGTAGCACCATCACCGCCGCCCTCGGCCGCGGCTACGACCGCGCCACCGCCGCCCGCTACAGCTTCCTCCTCGGCGTCCCCGCCATCCTCGGCGCTGGCCTCCTCGCCCTCCTCGACCTCGCCGAAGCCCCCAACCTCAGCCAACAAATCCCCGCCCTCACCGCCAGCTTCATCACCTCCGCCATCGTCGGCTACGCCTGCATCCATTGGCTCCTCCAATGGCTCCGCCAACACAGCCTCTACCCCTTCGCCATCTACTGCACCGCCCTCAGCCTCTTCTACTGGCTCACCCAACTCTTTTAAGCTCCCTCAAGGATACTGTCGTTTCTTCACATTTTACCGCTAACTTGGCTCCCAAGCCTCCTTCGCGGACATTGTCACTGTCATTACCTAAATCAGCTCCCAAGCCTCCTTTGAGGAGGCGTCCCAACTAGCCTGATGCGTTCACGCTCAGGCGATCTATGCCCAAGCAAACCTCCTCTTTTCACCAACCTGATCCAAAAAAACAACACTATCCTCACGGCATCCACAACAACCGTGACCGCATCCGCGCCATCAACGGCGTCTCAAACGTACTCACCCGCTCCCAGCCACGCCCATCAACCCCCACCCGATAAAACCCAAACCGACACAAAATCTCCACATCCCGATGCGGCACCAAATCCAAAGAAATTGTAGCCTCACTCTCACACGCCCCCGCCAGCGCCGCCACCACATAAATCTCCTCACTATCTGCCCCCCATACAAAATTTGACACCCCCGCATACCCCACATAAACCCCCTCCCCATCCCGCTCGGCCCACATCTCCGTCACCCCACCCCCCTCCGGTGCCACCAATACCCCCTCCCCACCACCCACCGGCACCACCCACAACTGATCCACGCCCCGCTCCGGATTATCCGGCCCAATCAATACCCCCCATGCCGTCCCATCCGGCGCCATCTTCGCCTCAATAATCCCGCTCAATGGTGCCACAATTTCCGTCAACACCATCTCCCCCGCCCCTAACGGCACCTGCCATAAACGCACATTCTCCGCTTCTTGCCATTTTTCTTCACTAAAAAACACCCATTTCCCATCCGGACTGACTTGTACATCATCAATCCCCCCCGTCGTCTCAAACAAAAGGACCATACCATTATCCCCCCACCGATACAAATCCATCCCCCCATTCCCAAACCCCACGGCCAACACCTCATCCCCCGCATAACGCCGCAATCGTACCCCTTCATACGCCAACCTTACCTCAGCCACCAACTCACCCCTCTCTAAATCATACCGATACGCCCACGCCACATCATGCTCATCCACAATCGTAAACGCCACTTCACCCTCATCATCAGCCCAAATCACCTCCCGCCCGCGGCCCTCCCCTGCCTTCATCACCACCCGCTCCCCTAAATCAGCCACATCTCCCACCCATAATTCCACCCGCCCTCCCTCTTCAACCACCATCACCACCCGCTCCCCCGAACCCGACCAAATCGCTTTATCCACATCCCCCAGCTGTCCCGCTAAGATATTAAAAAATGACTCTTCAACCCCCCTACGCATCAAACTCCCATTCTCTAACTGAACCAGATAACGGCCGTTCCCCACCACATCATCCAGCCTCCTCTCCCCCAAATTAAAACGCCCAAACTGATCCCCCTCCCCCAATACCAAAACCCGCGCCGTTCTGGCTGACGTCATCTGCCCCACCACTTCTCGTTCCCCCGCAAATACCCCTACCCCACCATTCCCTCTTGGCACCCACTCCACCACCTCACCATCATCCGGCACCAATAGATACATACCCATCCCATCCGCGGCCATCCCCGTATCCATCAAACCAGGCTGATACCACAACATCGGCCGCACTCCCGGTAACTCACTCACCACCTGCCCCGCTGGCAACGACCCACAAGCCACCAATAACAAAATCAAACCGATTAACCATCGCCTCATCACACACCTACCCTTTCAATTTATTCACAAATAACCCAAGCAACCATAATCTTACCGCTAAATCAACAAAAAAATCCCCAAAATCCCCAAAATCCGCGTCACAAACCACCAAACCCTACCCCTACACATAAATTACAACAGCAAATTTCCGATGACATCGAAAACATTTAATTTAATACACTTAAACCTCGCCGATATACACCACCCACTCCTCTTCATCATACAAACCCAATCCTCCCCACCCTTTCACCACCTCCACCCGCTTAAAACCCGCCCTCTTCATCATCCTCACCATCTCTTCAATCTCATACACATAATCACGCAAATGGATCTCCTCCATCTTCCCCTCCTCCAAATGCAAAATAAAATACCGTTCAATCGAGGCCCGTTCAGCCTCATCCCAAAAACGCTCGCCAAGATGCAAAAACGGCCGTTTGCCCCACAATCCCCCCTCATCCCGAAACCACCACTTACTCTCCCCCCGATCCACCCGCTCCGCCGCCAACATCTCCACACAAAACCGCCCCCCCGGCCGCAACCCCTTAACCACCTTCGCCAACAAATCCGCCGCCTCGTCCCGATGAAACACCGCTAACTGTCCATACCATAAAAAAGCCCCATCCAAACTGCCCACCCTCGGCTCCCACTCATG
>DATHYN010000035.1:0-13834 GCA_035459145.1 Anaerolineae bacterium
CCCCCGCCACCACGCGACGAATAAGCTTAAACCGACTAATAGTTCTAAAGAGGTGAGTGTGAGGCGAGGTAATGATGAGTTGGTTATCAATATCCATTCAAAGGGGAGGGTAAGGGCTAGCAGATAAAGAGGGAGTTGGCGGTAGTTGATAGACGACATCTGGTCGGTTGTCAGTTGATGGGATTATGAGGTCGTGAGGGTTGTTTGATAAGCGGCGTGAAGGCGAAGGAGGTGGAGGTCATCGAAGCTGACACGGCCGTTTAATTGGTCAAAAACAGGGCGGAGTTGGTCGATGCCGTGATGTTTGAAGGCGTCTAATGCTTGTTGGGTTAGGTTGGGGTTTAGGTTGGGGGTGGGGATGTTTTGGGGATGGTGAAGTGGGTGACCTCCTTTGGTCGCTTTCCACAGATGGCTGATGATGGTACTTTCTTTGACTTGGAAATGGTTAGCGATTTGGGGGATGGATTGGCCATTGTTGAACAGTTCAAGGACTTCGAAGGTGCGTTGGCCTTTGACGGGGCGGGTGGAGGTGGTGGTAACGGCCGTTTTGGGCTGTTCTTGTAAATTGTTTTGGGCACAATAATCGACAATAATCGGTAAGAAGATATCGGCGTATTTAGCCACTTTACTTTCACCGACGCCAGTCATATTGAGCAAAGAGGCGCGTGAGTGGGGGAAGTAAGTGGACATTTCGACGAGGGCGCGGTCGGAGAAGATGATGTAAGGGGGGACATTTTCGCTATCGGCGAGCTGTTTGCGTTGGGTACGGAGGCGGGCAAATAGTTGGGCATCGTGGGGGAGGATGGAGGTCGTGGTGTGACGGGGTTTGGGGAGGAGGGTGCCGTGGACGGTTTGTTCCCCTTTGAAGACGGCGTAGGCGTCGCTAGTGAGTTTGAGGCTGCCGTAGGTCATATCTTGGTTGAGGAGTCCTTGTTGGATGAATTGACGGCCGAGGTGTTGCCACTCTTTTTTAGATAAATCGGCACCGATGTTGTAAGTTGAGAGGCGGTGATGCCCTTTTTCGATAATTTTCTTGGCGCGAGAGCCACGCAGGACATCGATAATGTGATTGAGACCGTAATATTCGCCGGTACGTTTGACACAGGAAAGGAATTTTTGGGCGGGGATAGTGAGATCGACGTGATTGTTATCATCGCGGGTACAGGTATCACACATATCACAATTATCTTCATCGTACTCTTCATCGAAGTAGTTGAGAAGGGGTTGACGGCGACATTCATTGGTTTCAGTGAGATCGAGCATCGCTTGTAAGCGGTGGCGAGCGCCTTCTTGTTGGTCTGGGGGGAGTTTGTTGATGAAGAAGTTGATGGTGTTGACATCGGAGTAGCTGTAGAGGAGGAGGCAATCGGAACGCAGGCCGTCACGGCCGGCGCGCCCGATCTGTTGGTAATAGCTTTCCAAGTTTTTGGGCAGGTCGTAATGGAGAATGAAGCGGACATTGGATTTATTAATGCCCATACCGAAAGCGATGGTGGCGACGATGATGGGGACGTCGTCACGGATAAACTTTTGTTGGTGGAGACGGCGGTCGGCGTCGTTGAGGCCGGCGTGGTAGGGGAGGGCGTCCCAGCCGTGGCTTTGGAGCTGTTGGGTGAGTTGGTCGACTTGGCGGCGGGTGGTGCAGTAGATAATGCCGGATTGTTGTTGGTGGTCGTTGAGGAAGGCGAGGGTTTGTTCAAGGCCACCCGTTTTGGGGGCGACGGCGAGGAAAAGGTTTTCACGATTGAAGCTGGCGACAAATTCATCAGCATCGGGGATGGAAAGGCTTTGTTTAATGTCGGTGCGGACTTGTTCGGTGGCGGTGGCGGTGACGGCGAGGCAGACGGCGTTGGGGAGTTGTTGGCGGACGGCGGTTAGTTGGCGATATTCGGGGCGGAAGTCGTGCCCCCATTCGGAGATACAGTGGGCTTCGTCGATAGTGAAGCAGGCGACGTCGACTTGGGTGAGGAGTTGTTGGAGTTGGGGACGGAGGAGGGTTTCGGGGGCGACGTAGAGGAGTTTGGTGTGGCCTTGGCGGATTTGGTCGAGGTTCCATTGGTATTCGGGGTAGCTGAGGGAGCTGTTGAGGGCGACGGCGTTGAGGCCGAGTTCGCGCAGTTGCATGACTTGGTCTTCCATGAGGGAGATGAGGGGAGAGACGACGATGGTGAGGCCATCGAAGAGGAGGGCGGGGAGTTGGTAGCAGAGTGATTTACCACTACCGGTGGGCATGATAGCGAGAGCGTCGTGACCATTGAGAATGTTGTCGATGATTTCGGCTTGAAGGGGGCGGAAATTATCGTAACCGAAGATTTGTTTGAGCAATTTTTGGGCGGCGTTGAGGTCACGGGGGCCATCGGGGATGGTGACGGGGGTGAAGTTGGCGGGCATGAAATCAAAAATATCTTGGGGGGCGTTATCGGTATCGTAATCAACGAGTTCATCAAAATCAGCGATGAGATGATCATCGAGTTCGGGAATGTAGCTGGGGGGTGGTGGGGGCATATTGAGATCATCGTTGATAAAGTCATCGGTTTGGGTTGTGGGGAGTTGGTTGAGGCGAGCGAGGATTTCTTGGTGGGAGCAGAGGTTATCGGCCTCATCGATATGTTGGAGGGGGATGTTGAGGTGATGGAGGGTGTGGCTGATGAGGTTGAGACGGTGACAGTTTTCCGGTTTGGCTTCAGCGCACATGAGGGCGATGCGGAGTTTTTGGCTGTGAGCGTTTTGGAGACGGCTGATGCCTTCTTGGTAGAACGGTTTTTCAGCGACGATGTGGTAGTCGATGGTTCCATTGGGGTAGCAAGAGGGGTCTTGGGGACGGCCGCCGAGGGTATCACCCATAAAGACGTAGCGGATATCGTGTTGGCGAAGTTGTTGGCGGAGGTTGGGTTGGTTGTAGGCGGTTTGGTGACGGGAATGGGGATGGGTGCGGACATCGATAAGGAAATCGATGTGGTGTTTTTGGAGGATATTGATGAAGTCGGACAAAGGGCGATGGCCGTAACCGATGGTGTAGATTATTTCAGCAGACATAAGGTCTATGATACCCCATTCGGTCGATATTTGGTAGTTTGGATGATGGATATTAAGCATGATAACTCCTTGAAAATAGATGATAATAAAGGATAAGGGGACGATGGTCTGTTGACCCTATTTATTCAACGGTTCTCAGAGCGAAATGACGACATGGGGAGGAAGATTGGATCGGTTTGGGATCGGTGGTTGGGGTAAGATAGGGGTGTATAGGCTACCAGCGATGGACGGCCGTGTGGTGAAGCACACGGCCGTTTGTTGTTTGTACTGGGTAAAAATTGTTACTTTAGAGGAGGGATAATCGTGGTATAATGCTACTGTTATATTGAAAGGAGAGAGTTTTATGGCAAGTGTGCAATATATAACAAATGAAGATGGCAAACAAGTGGGTGTATTATTAGATATTAATACATACAAACAATTAATGGATGCTCAAGTTGACGCTGATTTATTAGTTGGGTTAAATCGTGAGGAATTATTGGCCTTAGCAGAAACACAGTTAACTACGATTAAACAAGAATTATTATCGACTTTATTAGAAAAGAACAAATTGGGTAGTATTCTTGAAGAGGAATTAGAAGAGTTAGACCACTTATTAGCGCATATTGACCAATTAAATATTTTAAAGGCACGTGCTAAGTATACACTTGGTTATTTGGAACAATTAGCTGAAGCTTCATGAGTGTGTATATTCCGGTTGAGTTAAAAAGGCAAATACAAGAGCAATTTTTATTTTGTTGTGCTTAGTGCCGAACGTCAGAACATTTGACAGTATCCATCTTTGAAATCGAACATATTCAATCTTTGTCTCATGGAGGCAATACGGTTCTTTCGAACTTGTGTTTATCATGTCCAACTTGTAATCGGTTTAAAGGGAGTAGGTTGGAATATGTAGATAGTGTCACTGAGCAAGTTGTGCCATTATTCCACTCACAACGTCAAATGTGGCGTGATCATTTTCAATGGCAGGATGAGGGGGCGCGAATTTTTGGATTAACAGAAACAGGAAGAGCAACAGTTTTGGCTTTGAAAATGAATCGACCGCAAATGATTCGGGTACGACGTATGTGGATTAAACTAGATGAGCATCCACCTAAGCATTTTAAATAAAGGTAAATAACTAATGGATAAAGTAATTATAAAAGATTTGTTATTGCGGGGGATTTTGGGGATTAATGATGATGAACGGGTGAATCGACAGGATATTTTGATTAATATTGTGATGTATGTGGATGTGCGGCCAGCGGCGGCGTCGGATGATATTAAGGATGCGGTTAATTATCGGACGATTACTAAGCGGGTGATTGAGCGGGTGGAGACGGGGTCAGATTTTTTGGTGGAGCGATTGGTGAGTGATATTGCGGAGATGATTGTGACGGATTATCCGGTGGAGCGGGTGATGGTGCGGGTGGAGAAGCCGGGGGCGTTGCGGTTTGCTGATTCTGTTGGAGTGGAGATTGAGCGAACACGGGCTGATTTTGAATAGTTTAAGTTAGATTTAAGGTAGGGGGAAGGTGGATTTAAGATAGGGGATGGGGGAGGAGCGTATAATGCTACTAAATTTAGCAAGTCAAGTGAAGGAGAATAATGATGAATCCGTTTGGACTATTTTTAGTAGTATTGTCGGGAGCGATCCCTTTGTTTTGGTTTGGGCCGTTGATGCAGACGTATAATCCGGCGGGGGTGTTTAGTCAATATTTGGGGGCGGTGGCGTTGATATGGATGGGGTTGGCGCAGTTATTGGCGACCCGTTGGCGGGGGTTGGAGGCGATTTTTGGGGGAATGGATCGGATGTATGTGTTGCATAAATGGTTAGCGGTGGTGGCGATTGGGGCGGCGGCGTTGCATGATACGATTGATGCGGAGGCGGGGGGATTTGCGCCCTGGCCGCGGTTAGAAGATATGGCTGAGGAGTGGGGAGAAATCGGTTTCTATGGGTTGTTGGTGTTGATTATTATTTCGTTGATTACGTTTATTCCGTATCATTATTGGAAATGGTCGCACCGGTTGATTGGTGCCTTTTTTGCTTTGGCGGCGGCTCATTTTTTCTTTATTGAGAAATCGTTTGTGATGAATGGGCCGTTGGGGTGGTATATTTCCGCTTTTTGTGTGTTGGGGATTGTGTCCTATTTGTATTTGTTGATTCCACGACGGTTGGGGTTGAATACAAAGGTGTATGAAGTGAGCGAGGTGATTGGGCACGGGGGGGGGATTACGGAGGTTCATTTGCAACCGCGAGGTCGGGGGATTGGTCATAAGCCGGGGCAGTTTTCGTTTGTTAATTTTGAGCAGTGGGGGTTAGGTGAGGTTCATCCGTATACGATTAGTAGCGCGCCTACGGCGGATCAATCGCTCCAATTTATGATCAAGGGGTTAGGGGGGTATACTAAAAAATTAGGGGGAACGTTAGAAAAAGGGACGCGGGCGCGGGTATCACGTGCTTTTGGTCATTTTCGGATGCGGGATACGGGGCAGCCGCAAGTTTGGATTGGGGCGGGGATTGGGATAACGCCGTTTTTGGCGTGGTCGGGGATGTTGAAGGAGGGGTGGTCGAGTCCGACGACGTTGTATTATTGTGTGCCGTCACGGGGGGAGGCGTTGTATGTTGAGTATTGGGAGGCGTTGGCGGCGCGGGTGAAGAATTTTGAGTTTGTGTTGGTGGTATCGGGGGAGGGGCCGAGGTTGTCGGCCGAGGGGATAGCGGCGCATTTGGGTGCGGGACTGAAATCGGCATCGGTCTATTTTTGTGGGCCGGTACCGATGCGGGCTGTATTGAAGAAGGGGTTGGTGGCGCGTGGTTTGCGGCGACGCAAATTCCATTATGAGGAGTTTGAGATTCGGTCTGAGGTGGGGGTGCGTTGGTTGTTGGGATGGATAGCGCAGAGGTTCTTCCCAGAGTTTGATGTACGGGAAGTGGTGGGGCGGTTGCCGGCCGTGGGGGGAGATTAACAAAATGGGGGGGGAGAGAGACAAGCACCTTCTATAATTTATGGTTATAATTGCCCGTGCGGTTATGGTGAAAGATCAACATTAAAGGTGAATTGTAATGAAAGTGTTTGTCAATAATTATGGACTTAAAATTGTTTTTGTATTAGCTATCAGTTTGCGGGTTGTGTTGGGTCTTATCAATAGTGAAGCTAATGATGATCATTTGCCAGTAGTCCATTTGATTATGGAAGAAAATCGTTTGCCGTTAAGAGATGAATGTTGGGAATGTTTTCAACCTAAATTGTACCATGCTGCTATAGCGGGAATATTTGAATTATTTTCAATTGAGTCACTAGGTGTGCAAATTAGGGTTGCACAGATGGTTAATGTGATAGCCGGTTCATTATTATTGGTGCCTGTCTATTATTTTCTAGCTGACTTCATTAAATCAAGGGCAAGCCAGTTACTCATATTTAGTTTAATTGCATTTAACCCACGTTTGATAGCGGTGAGTATCCAAGCAACTAATGATATGTTGGCCATCTTTTTTTCAACCTTAGTGATTTATTTTACATATCGCTATTTACAAACAGACGAAACAAAGATATTTGCTTATGTTATATTATTTTCGACCTTGGCAACATTGACGAAAGGGAGTGGTTTAATTGTATTTATAGCTGTGTTTCTAATATTAGGTCTGAATCTGATTAATCAAAAACTCCAGTTGAAATATTTGGGGTATGTGACAATGGCCGTGTTGGGGTTGGGAATGAGTTTGTATGGGGGACAATATATTCAGAATTATTGTACATATGGGACGCCATTGGTTACGAACTCGCCTAAAAAGCCGTTCCCGAATTTTAGCCAACCGACTTTTGAGGGAAGGCCAGGTGTGGTCTCGATTAAAAGTGCTTATTTTACATTTCGGGTTTTGGCTTTAATTAGTGAGCCACAAATGTCATATGAAAATAATGAAGCCCCGTGGCACCAGACCTCTTTATGGACACAATTGTATGGTCGTTTGAATTCGATACAATTTGATCCATGGCCACGCAGTTGGGTAAGTGATAACGGTATACGTACAATATTAGCCCAAATGACATTCTTTTTTGCTTTGGTGCCAACATCATTAATGGTGTTTGGGATTTTTGTGCAGTTAAAAGAGTTAGGGGTTAGGGTGAGGCGTTCGTTTGCGTCTTTGTTTGTGGAACGGATATGGATGATTCAGATTTTTGGGCTTGGGTATATTGCTTTTATCCTTCTTTATACATTGCAATATCGTGATGTAGCGACGATGAAAGTGATTTTTATTTTGCCAGGCTTGATTTGTTTTTTGTATTTATTAATTAGTGGGTATCAACAAGTTGAAGCTATGTTAAATGGTTCAAGAGTGATGACATTTATCCAAACATCAATTTTATTAGTTGTTTGTTTATATATTGGTGAGGTTGTTTTGTTTGCAGTGGATTTGCCAATATACAGTGTTTCCCCCTACGTAAATAGTTGGACTGTGTCACCATTGAGTCCGTTAGAACAGACACCGATGTTTTGCGGCTCATAAAGATTGTTTTTATGATTGGTAGAGGAGGACGATGAGGCGGGTGGGGCCGTGGGCACCAACGACGAGGGTTTGTTCGATATCGGCCGTTTTGCTGGGGCCGCTGATGAGGATGGTATTGGCGGGGTAGTGGCCATCGTGGGAGGCTTGCCAAGTGAAGATATCGGGGGTGAGGCGGTTGGTGGGGAGGAGGACGATGTGGGTGGCGGGGAGGAGGGAGACGAAGCGACTGCGGCCGGGGGCGCTGGTGAGGACGAGTGAGCCGGTGGCGGCGAGGGCGGCATCGGCGGAGGTGAGGCCGATATCGGCTTGGGAGCAGAGGGTGCGCCACTGTGCCCGGTTGTGGTTGAGGGGATTGTGCCAGTGGTAGTTGGGGTAGCGGTCGGGCCAGGGGATGGTGGTGAGGGGTGGTTCGTGGTTGTAGACGATGGTTTGGGGGTTGAGGGTGGTGAGGAGGGAGGTGAGGTGGCCGAGGGCGCTGTTGAGGTGGGGGAAGAGATGGCTTTCCCCTTTGGATTGGGCGAGGGTGGTGCGGTAACGGTCGATGAGGTCCGTGGTGGGTTGGGACGATTGCCATTTAGGGGGGAGGGAGGCGGGTTGTTGGTGGGAACGGAGGTTGGATAGGATTTTATGACGTGATGAAGACATAGGATTTATGGTTATTTTGGGTGATTAAATTAGTTCGCTTGCGGGGATTGAGAATCTTGATTATTTGCTTTGTTTTGGGCTAACGCTGTTTGCCAAGCAATGACTTTTTCTATAGAAACGCCCATTAATTCACTTACTTGAGCGACTTCAAATGTATTGAGTAAGCGCCAACCGACTTGTTGTAGTGTTTCTTCTTGGCTTTGTTGGCGTACTTGGTCACGCACTTCGTCGCGTACTTGGTCACGCACTTCGTTAATAAGTTCATTGCGGACTTCGTCACGTAGTTCATCGCGGACTTCGTCACGGACTTCGTCACGTAGTTCATCTTTCCATTGTTCAGCGATTGTTTTCATGATACGTTCTCCTTGCTTTCCTTGATTTAAGAGTGCTTGCCGTAAGAGTTTTGTAGGGACTTTGCCAGTTGCGTTAGTTAAATAATACAAAATTCTGTTGATAAAATCTACCCCTTGGGGTTGTTTCTCGAGTTCGAAAGTAAGTTTTAATAGGTTTTCGAGTTCTTGCGGTAATTGTGGTTTGAAGATAGAGCGCAAAATTGTGAAAATGATGCGTAATCGAATTTGGCCGCGGATATTTTCGTTTGATCGATAGGAAAGGTCGGTGAGGTGGTAATGAAAGTTGGGGAAATAAGGTTCGATGGCGGGTGGTAGGGTGAAGAGAGCGGCGAAATTGGTTGGTGTGAACCATGATTGTGGGCCATGATGGATGACAATAGGAAAAATGGGTTGTAATGGTTCACGCGCTTTTTCTTGTTGTTCCCAGAAGCGAACCATATAGCGTAATAGTTGGAGAGCGACTAGAGAATCGTTGTAGCTTTTGTGTTCGAACAGTAAATAGAAGTAGGCGTCTTCGTTAGTGGTTAAGCGTGTGCGATAAAGCATATCAGATTGGTGTTGACGTAGTTCTTCGTCGATGAAACTGTCAGCTTGTAGTTCGAGATGGGTTAAATCGAATAAGGGGAGAATGTTAGCGGGAAGATATTCTTCGAGGTAGTTGCGGGCTATATCGACTTGGCTGAATGTTTGGCGGAAAAAACGGTCGTGAGGTGTTTGTACGGTCATCGGTTGCTGTCCTGAATGGCTGAAAATAGGTAAGTCATTACTTATTCAACGGTGTTCAGGAGGTTTTGACGACATAAGTGGGCAATATTGGTAAAATTGGCAGGAGGTAATTTTATATGAATCCAGTTGACAATCTTTTTAATCGAACTTTATCTAAGATTCAAGTGATGGCAAAATGTGTTTATCGAGTGGAATATTACTCAGTTGGACATCATGAGTTAGTCATAAGTATTCATGATATGTTGTCTACTGCACAAAAACATTTAGTTTTTTCAGGTGTGAACTATATGAGTATAGTGCCAAAATGGCAAAATAGTCATTTGGAATTAGTTGCTATGACGGATCCGTTTACTATAGATTTGTTTGAGCAATTAAGTATTTCTCATAAGCCATCATACCGTTTAGTAATGGCACATCAGCAACAGGTAAAAATATGTATTGTTAGTTCGTTGGTTCATATAAGTGATACATTTCCTGCTCCAACTATTTATATTCCGGACTAATAAAATTAGTTCAGCCTTTGAAATTATGTTAGTCTAAGTTGTCAAGTTCACCATCTTGCCATTGTTGGCGGAAGGATTTGGTGGGCTGTTTTGCTTGGGGGGGGAGTTGGGAGGCGAAAAGGCGGCGGCCGAGGGGGGTGGCCGCGTTGAGACGGCGGTGATCGAGGAAGAACCAGGCGGCTGTTTGTAGGGCAAGGCGTTCGGGGAGGGGGGTGAATTTTTGAGCGACGGTGTCGGCGCGGAGGTCGAGGAGGAGGCGGGGGAGGTCGATGCGGGCGGGGCAGACGTCGAGGCAGGCGCCGCAGAGGGAGCTGGCTTGGGGGAGATCGTGGTAATTGTCGAGGCCGAAGAGGAGGGGGGAGATGACGGCGCCGATGGGGCCGCTGTAGGGGCTGTGGTAGGCGTGGCCGCCGGCGACGCGGTAGACGGGGCAGATGTTGAGGCAGGCGCCACAGCGAATGCATTGGAGGGCTTCTTGGTAGGGGGTGTTGAGGAGGGAGGAACGGCCGTTATCCAACAACACAATATGCAACTCCTCCGGCCCATCAGGGTCATCGTCACGGGCGGGGCCGGTGATGATGTTGGTGTAGATGGAGAGGGGTTGGCCGGTGGCACTGCGGGCGAGCAGGGCGAGCCAGACGGCGGCTTCGTCCCAGGTGGGGACGATCTTTTCGATGCCCATGATGGCGACGTGGATGGGCGGGGCGGTGGTGACGAGACGGCCGTTGCCTTCATTCATGACGAGGGTGATGGAGCCGGTGTCGGCGACGGCGACGTTGACGCCGGTAATGCCCATGCCGGCGTCGAGGAATTTTTGGCGGAGGGTGCGGCGAGCGACGGCGGTGAGGGCGGTGATATCGGTATCGGTGGGGGGATGGTCGGTGTGTTGGGCGAAGAGGGTGGCGACTTCTTCTTTGGTTTTGTGGATGGCGGGGGCGATGATGTGGTAGGGGGCTTCGGCGGCGAGTTGGACGATCCATTCGCCCAAGTCGGTCTCGACGGGGGTGATGTGGGCGCGGCCGAGGGCGTCGTTGAGGTGGATTTCTTCGGTGGTCATCGATTTGCTTTTGGTGACGAGGGTGACGCCCCGTTTTTGGGCGAGGTCGATGATGATTTGGCTGGCCTCGGCCGAGGTGGCGGCCCAATGGATGTGGGCGCCGACGGCGGTGGCGTTGCGTTCAAAGGTTTCGAGGTGTTCGGCGAGATTGCAGAGGGTGGCGTGGCGAATCTGTTTGAGCTGATCGCGGAGGTCATCGGAACGGGGGAGGTTGTCGAGAGCGGCTTGGCGGGCGTCGCGGAAGCGGCCGGTCGCTTTGTGGAGGGCGGCTTGGCGGATATCGTCGTAGAGGGTGATGGTGGCGCGTTGGCGGAATGGTTGGGTGCTCATCGGGTGGCTTCCTCGAGGAGTTCGGCGATGTGGCGGGGTTGGGGTTGGTCGGGCGGGGTATGGCGTTGGAATTGGAGGAGACAGCCGGGGTCGGCGGTGACGAGGGTGGCGGGTTGGTTATTGGGGTGGGGGATGGCGTTTTGTTTGGCGTGGGTCATGGCGGCGGCGACGTCGGGCATTTTGGTGGAGAAGAGGCCGCCGAAGCCACAACAGCGGTCGGATTCGGGGTGTTCGTGGAGGGGGGCGTTGATGTGGTGGAGGGTAGTGCGTGGCGGTTGGCGGAGGCGGAGGGTCCGGCACATGTGGCAGGAGTCGTGGTAGGTGACGGGGGTGGTGTGGGGGGAGGTGACGGCGGGGAGCGCACTTCGCGTAGTCAGGAATTCGGTTAACTCAAACGTTTTGGCGGCGAGGGCTTGGGCGCGGTCATGCCAGGCGGAGTCAGCGGCGAGGAGTTGGGGATAGTGGTGGCGGAGCATGGTGGTGCAGGAGCCGCTGGGGAGGACGACGGCGGGGTAGGGTTCGAGGGTGGTGATGGTGTGGTGGGCGAGTTGGATGGCTTGGGGTTGGTAGCCGCTATTGGCGAAGGGTTGGCCGCAGCAGGTTTGGCCGAGGGGGAAGTCGACGTGGTAGCCGGCGCGGCGGAGGAGGCGGAGGGTGGCGACGCCGATGTGGGGGTAGATTTGGTCGACGAGGCAGGTGACGAAGAGGGCGACGGTGGGTTGGGGAGGCATCGGTTTAGGCTCCGGCGATGAAAACGGCGAGGAGGGCGAGGAGGGCGGGGAGGGCTTGGATGTAGAGGATGGTTCGTTTGGCGGTGGCGCCGCCGTAGAGGCCGGCGATGAAGACGCAGAGGAGGAAGAAGAGTTTGATTTGGTAGCTGAAATCGGGGTTGGGGTGGAGGAGGCCCCAGAAGAGGCCGGCGGCGAGGAAGCCGTTGTAGAGACCTTGGTTGGCGGCGAGGGTTTGGGTGGTGGCGGCGTCTTCGGCGGAGAGGCCGAAGGCGCGGCGGCCTTGGGGTTTGGTCCAGAGGAACATTTCGAGGATGAGGATGTAGATATGCTCGAGGGCGACGAGGGTGGTGAGGATGAGGGCGATTAGGGACATAGGTTGGTACTCCTTGTTGAGTGGTTGTTAGTTAGGGGGGGTATTGTAGCATAAAATGGTGGGGTGATTAAATAGGACACGGATTGGATGGATTGGAGGGGTTGGACTGATTTTTTTGAGGTTGGTGATGTAAGAAAGGGTGTGGTCGCATGTATGTATGCGGTTGCTTGAGTTGAGTGTTGGTAAAGGGTGTGTTTGGTGGGTTTTGACGCGGATTTTGGGGATTTGACAGATTTTTTGGTGTTGGTGAAGTGAGGAGGGGTGTTTGGTGGGGAGGGTTGGTGATGTAAGAAAGGGTGTGGTCGCATGTATGTATGCGGTCGCTTGAGTTGAGGGTTGGTGATGGGTGTGTTTGGTGGGTTTTGACGCGGATTCTGGGGATTTGACAGATTTTTTGGTGTTGGTGAAGTGAAGAGGGGTGTTTGGTTGAAGGGTGGTGATTTAACAAATACCACTTGGTAGGATGGGATGGGGGCTGGAGGGGAGTAGGAAGGGGGGGGAGGCCGAGGGGAGGGTGTGGTAGTTGGGAGGTTAGGGAAGCGAGGCCCGTTCGACAAGCTCAGGGCAGGCTATCGTGCGAGAGAAGGATGGAAGTTTTTAGGGAGTTTAGGCGCCGAATGCCACGCCGGTACGTTGGGGCTGGCGCGGGGGCGGGGGATGGGGAGTGAAGGGATGGAGGCCGAGGGTATATTCTGCGGATTGGAAGTTTAGGGGAGCGAGGCATTCGGCGAGAGAAGGATGGAAGTTTTTAGGGAGTTTAGACGCCGAATGCCACGCCGGTACGTTGGGGCTGGCGCGGGGACGGGGGAGAGGGAAGGAGGGGGCGGTAGGCGGAGAAGAGGGGATGACGGATGGTGGGAAGGGGCGGAAGGGGGAAGCCCCGCAGGGGCGTCACGCTTAGCCCTGGCCTTCAGGCTAGGGCAAACGGAGGCAAGCCTCGGCGGCGAGGGTGAGGAGTTTGTGGCGGGCGGTGTGGTTGCCGTGCCAGTCGCGGCTGTCCCATTGGTCGCCGCTGAGGTCGTCGCCGCCGTAGAGGAGTTGGCCGAGGGTGACTTGGCGGTATTGGGCGATGGCGAAGAAGGCGGCGGCTTCCATTTCGACGGTGAGGCAGCCCTCGGCCACCCGTCGCACCATTTTCGGCCGTGTTTCACGGTAAGGGGCGTCGGTGGTCCAGGTGAGCCCTTGTTCGTAGGGGATGTGGTGGTGTTGGAGGGTGGTTTCAAGGGCGTGGAGGGCTGTTTTGTCAGCGTAGACGAGGCGGGAGGGGGGGAGGTAATGGTAGGAGGTGCCTTCGTCACGGATGGCGGCGGTGGGGAGCATGACGGCCCCGGGGGGGAGACGGTGGCCGTCGAGGACGCCACAGCCGCCGCAGGCGATGAAGTTGCGGAGGCCGAGGGCGATTAGTTCTTCGAGGAAGGCGCCGGCGAGGGGGGCACCAACGCCGGGGTGGACGAGGAGAAGGGGTTGGCCGTGCCAATCGATTTGGTAGATGGGGTTGGGGCCGATTTCAGAGCCGAGGGTGTGGATTTGTTGGGTGGTGGGGAGATCGCGGAAGGTGTCGATGACGTCTTGGAAGAAGCAGAGGACGCAG
>DATHYN010000036.1:0-8024 GCA_035459145.1 Anaerolineae bacterium
GGATGTGCGGTCGGAGGAGCCGGTGTATATTGCGGCGGATGGGGTGGTGGCTGGGGATGTGTATGCGCCAAAAGTGATTATAGCGGGGACTGTGCATGGGTATGTTATTTCGATGGAAGTGAGTGTTGAGGGTGGGGGGCAGATTTGGGGGGATGTTTACGCGAGTTTGTTATTGGTGGAGACGGGGGGTACGGTTCATGGTTGGTTTAGCTCGATAGACGAAAATTCTTATTTGTTGCTTTGTCGTGGTGATGAGGCATTGCCGGAAGAGATGTTGCCGATGCAGAGGCCGCCGGCGTTGATGGGTGGCGAGCATGTTACGGATGATGAGGCGTGGTTAGCGCAGGAGACGGGGCGGGTTGATATTTTACGTCGGGTGCGTGGGGAAGCGGCGAAGGCGTTGGTGGCGCGGGCGGAGTTAGAGCGGGCGTTTGAGCAGCGGGTGGAGGAGATGGCGGGGGAGACGATGGCCGAGGCGGCGCGGTTACGGAATGATTTGACGGTGGCGCAGGCGGATTTGCTTGAGTATGATAAACGGCAAAAGGAGCTAGAGGCGGCCTTGGCGGAGCGGGATGCGTTGGTGGCGGAGCAGAGTCAGAAAATAGAGCAGTTATCGACAGATTTAGCGGAGCGGACAGCGACCTTGGATGAAGTTGAGCGGCAGTTTGATGAGGTGTCTAAGGTTAAGAGCGAGATTGAAGAGCGATTTAACGATACAGATGTCAATTTACAATCGGAACGGGCACGGGCGGAGGTATTGACATCACGAGTGGAGAATTTAGAGACGGCGTTGCAGGCGAGTTTGCAGAGGGGGTCGGAGCAGCAGGAGGCGTTGATAAGGTGGCAGGAGTTGGCGGAAGTGGCCGAGGGGCGGGTGAAAGAGTTAGAGAGTGATTTATTGGAAGCGCGGGGGCGGTTGGATTCCAATGGTAAGATGTTGGAGATGATGCGGACGCGTCGGGATGAAATTGCGCAGACATTGGATGAAGTGACGCGGAAGGCGCAGGATGAAGAGGAGCGAGCGGAGCAAGCGGAAGCTGATTTGGCCGAGTTAACTGAGAAGAGCATTGAGAATGAGCAGTTAGTGGCTAAATTACAAGAACAAAACGGGGTTTTGAAGAAGAAATTAACGACAGCGGTACAGCAAGCGACAGAGTTGCGTGATCGGTTATTGTCAACGACACCGCAGACGGAAGAAGCGAAAGCGGCGTTGGATGTGGCTAACAAGCGGATTGCGGAGTTAGAAAGCCAGCTACGTATATTAGAAGAGACGGTTAATGAGCGGAATACGGAGTTAGATTGGTATCGTGAGAATGTACAGTCGAATCAGGGTGAGTTAGAGGGTTTGCAGACGAAGGTTGCTGATTTAGAGATGAAGACGGAACAACAAGAGAAGACGATTAAGTCGCAGAATGATGAGTTATTATGGTTCCGGGAGTCGTTGCAGACGGCGAAAGAGAAGGCGGCCGAGGCGCATACGCGGTTGAAGTCACAGACTGAGAAGCTGAATCAGCTACAAAATGAGTTGGTGGAGCAAACGGCATTAGCTGATAAGTGGAAGACAAATGTGGGCAATATGACGAATCTGTTGTACCAAGCGGAAGAGCGGGTTAAACGGATGCGTGAGCAGATGGAGCGGATGGGGAAAGAGAAGACGGTTAACAAGGGGGCGATGCAAGAGAAGGTGCAGCAGTTGACGTTGCAGATTGAAGCGATGGAAGGGGAGATTGAATATTATGCGCAAGAGATTGATACACAACGGAAGCGGTTAGCGGAAGCGCAAGCGACATTGGTGGAGCGAGATGTGCAGATTGGTCGGTTAAAGATAGATATTGAGGGGCACACGGAAGAGATGAATAAGTTGCGGCAAGCGGCGACGAATCGGGTGCGGCGTTTGGAGCATGATTTGAATAAAGCGAAACAGCATTTAAAACGGATGTCACAACAGTTGAAAGCGAAGGGTGGGGGCGAAGGGTAAGATATGAGTGAGATAGAGATTGGTGTGATTGGGGGGAGTGGTTTGTATAATATGTCGGGGTTGAGCGATATTGAGATGAGAGCGATGGAGACGCCGTTTGGGAAGCCATCGGATGAGATATTGATTGGGACGTTAGGGGGGCGACGGGTGGCGTTTTTGCCACGGCATGGCCGAGGGCATTTATTGACGCCGACGGAAGTGCCGTATCAAGCGAATGTATATGCGATGAAGGTGTTGGGGGTGAAATATTTGGTGGGGGTGAGTGCGTGTGGTTCGTTGCGCGAAGATTATGCGCCGGGACATATTGTGGTGCCGGATCAGCTTTTTGATCATACGAAGAAGCGGGAGATGAGCTTTTTTGGTGAGGGGGTGGTGGCGCATGTGGGGGTAGCGGAGCCGTTTTCACCGGCGTTGAGTAAAGCGGTGGCGGAAGCGGTGGGGAAAGCGGGGGGGACGGTGCATGAAGGGGGGACGTTTATTACGATTGAGGGGCCGAGGTTTAGTACGAAAGGGGAATCGAATGTTTATCGGCAGTGGGGGATGAGCATTATTGGGATGACGACGAGTCCGGAAGCTTATTTGGCGCGTGAGGCGGAGATCGCTTTTGCGTGTATGGCGCATGTGACGGATTATGATGTGTGGCATGAGAGCGAAGAGCCGGTGACAGTTGAACAGGTAATTGCGGTGTTGCAGAAGAATACGAAAATGGCGGAAATGGCCTTAGAATATTTAGTAGCGGATATGGATAGTTGGGCGGGTGAATTTCCGGCGCATCGGGCGTTGCAAGATGCGTTGTTGACGGATCCAGAGCAGGTGAATCAAGCGACGGTGGAGAAATTAGGGCCATTGGTGGCTAAGTATTGGGGCGCGTAAATTCGTTGATGTCGTGGTTAGAAGAGGGGGAGCGTGAGACGTGGTTAGAGCGTTGGTTTTTGTTATTGGCAACGTTGTTTGTGGGGGTGAACAGTGTGATTTTGCCGTGGGGGCAAGGGGAGCCATGGCGAGATATGTTGGTAGCGTGGATTATGTGGGGGAGTTTGATGTGGGGAGCACATGGGGTGTTGCGGTATCGATTGGGGAAGTATGATCCGTTTTTATTACCGATTTATGCGTTATTAACTGGTTGGGGGATTATTTTAGTGGCGCGGTTGGCGCCGGCTTTTTGGTTACGGCAGTTGGGTTGGGTGGGGTTGGGGACGGTGGGATTGGTGTTGATGGGGGTATGGCCGGGGGTTGTTTTGTGGTTAAGGCGGTATCGGTATACGAGTTTATTGGTGGGGTTGGGTTTGTTGTTGGCGACGTTTGTGTTTGGGGTGAATCCATCGGGGTTTGGGGCGACGCAATGGTTACAGTTGCCATTGGTGTCGCGGGTTTTTTTTCAGCCATCGGAGTTGTTGAAGTTATTGTTTGTGATCTTTTTTGCGAGCTATTTTGATGAGGAGCGGCAGTTATTGCCGGTACAGCCGAGTGGTTGGGGGTGGGGGAGTTGGCCTTATTTGGTGCCATTGGGGTTGATGTGGGGATTTTGTTTGTTGTTATTGGTGTGGCAGAGGGATTTAGGGGCGGCGACAATCTTTTTTATGATGTTTGTGTTGTTGTTGTATGTGGTGACGGGCAACGGCCGTTACCTCGTCATCGGTGCCATCTTGTTAATGATTGCGGGAATTGTGGGGTATTGGTCGTTTGGGGTGGTGGCTTTGAGGGTGGAAACGTGGTGGAATCCATGGCCAGAAGCGGATAATCGGGCTTTTCAGATTGTGCAGTCGTTGTATGCGTTAGCGGCGGGAGGGGTATTGGGGGAAGGGGTAGGTTTAGGCTTTCCTGATTATATACCGGTGGTTCATTCTGATTTTGTGTTAGCGGCGATAGGGGAAGAGTGGGGGTTGGTAGGGAGTTTGACGGTGGTATTATGTTTGATGGTGTTGTTAACGCGTGGTTTGCGGGTGGGGGTAGCGGGCCAACGGCCGTTGGCCCATTATTTAGCCATCGGAATCGTCTTATTATTTAGTTTGCAAAGTTTTTTAATAGTAGGTGGGGTGAGCAAGTTAGTACCGTTAACAGGGGTAACATTGCCATTTTTGAGCTATGGTGGTAGTTCGTTGTTGGTTAGCAGTTTAATGATGGGGATGTTAATCGGGGTGAGGCAGTTAGCGCCATTGCCGACATTACCAGCGACGTTATATCCACATCAGAAGAGAGCGATTAAGAATGTACAGATAGGCTTTTTCTGTTTGTGGGGGGTGGTGTCCGTTGTTTTGATTTATTGGGGGGTGGTGCGGGCGCCGGTTATTTTAGGGCGTGAGGATAATCCACGATTGGTAGAAGAGGAGTTGCGTTTGCGGCGGGGGGATATATATGATGCTGATGGGGAGTTGTTGGCGACGATGGTGGGGGATGATGGGGGGCGTTTGGAGCGTATTTACCCCCAAACTGGGGGGCCAGCGGTTGGTTATTACAGTTTTCGGCATGGGGTGGCGGGTATTGAAGAGGGGGCGGATGGATTATTGCGGGGCGAGCCGGTTGAGCCGCTTGATTTTTGGGCGGAAACGTTGTGGCATCAGGAGCGACGGGGGCAAGATATTCGGTTGACGTTAGACTTAGAGCGGCAGGCAGAATTGGAAGCGCAGTTAGAGGGGCAAATTGGGGCAGGTATTTTGCTAGAAGTGCCATCGGGGGATATTTTGGCGATGGGCAGTTGGCCTAGTTACGATCCGAATTTGTTGGATGAGACATTTGACGAGTTGGTGGCGGATGAACGGTCGCCGTTATTGAATCGGGTGACGCAGGGGGCGTATCAGCCGGGGATGATGTTGGGGCCGTTATTGTGGGCGGAGTTGGTGGCGGAGAGTGGGCGAGGGGGGGATTATTTGTTGGAGCAGGTGGTGGGTTTGGGTGAGACGGTGATGGTGGGGGATATCGAGGTGGGGTGTGAGGTGGCGGCAACGGCCGTTTCTCGTCTAGAAGCAATGGCATATGGTTGTCCGCAACCGTTATTGGCGGCGACGGCGAGTTGGGATAGAGAGTATTTAGCGGATGTATGGGCGCGGTGGGGGATCAGTGAAGCGCCGCCGGTGCGGATGGCGGTAAATGAAGGGAGGAGGGAAGTTGTTACTGAGAGTCCGTTGGTGTGGTCGATAATGGGGCAGGCGGAGATGACGGTATCGCCGTTGCAGATGGCGCGGGGGTGGGGGGTTTTGGCGAGTGAGGGGTTGTTGACAGGGGGGCATTTGTTGGCGGGGCAGAAAGAGTTGGGTGGTGAATGGGAGGTAGTACCACCGTTGGTGGTGAATGAGCGGGTGGTGGCTGGTGATGTGGCGCGGGCGGTGTTAGCGGGCTTGATAGTTGAAGATGGGGGGCTGGTTTATGGGCGGGAAGTGGTGGCGGGGCCGAGTGGGGAGCGGCATCAATGGCTTGTGAGAATTGAGGAGGGGCTGGAGACGGGTCAGATGTGGGTGTGGGTGATTGTGATTGAGACGGTAGCGGAGTAATGGTTTTGTAGCTTAGAAAGGGGTGTGGTATATTTGTCAGATGTTGATGGTTGCTAGTTTGGGGATAAAAAGAGTGTAAATATGGAGCAATAGCGATGTTGAGTATGCTCAAAAGTTGGTTATCACCCCCTATATTTGAAAATGATGCAGAAAAGACCCGAGTTGCGTCCTTAGCCCATATTATTTTGTTGGTGGTTTTGTTCTTGGCGGTGTCATCAATGGGCGTTGAGTTATTTTTGCGGGATACGCGTGAAGGTTTTTTACGTTTTGTGCCAATGTTGATTTTGGTGGGCATCAGTATAGGGGGGCAGGTGACGATGCGGTGGGGATATGTGCGGGAGACGGCGCTGGTCGCAGTGACATATTTGACGGTGCGTATTGTGATTTTGACATGGACAACGGGGGGGGTACAGAGCGCAGTTATGCCTATTTATGGTGTGAGTGTGGTGGTAGGGGCGTTGTTGTTGGGACGACGTTGGGGTGTTTTGACGGGGATTTTAGGAATTATTCTAACAGGTGTGATGTTTATTCGTGTCCAGCAGGGATGGGTAGTAGCGACAGCGAATCAGTTGCGACCGGTTGGTTATTTTGTGTCATATGAGCTATTTTTTATATCGATGACGGTATTCTTGTATTTGGCGGTACGTAGTATTGAAGAGGCGTTAGCACAGGCGCGGGCGAATGGGGAGGCGTTAGCGATGATGGTTGATCGGTTAGAGGAGACGGTGGCGGAGCGGACGGCGGAGTTGCGGACAGTGAATGACAGTTTACGCGGGGAGATTGAGGTTCGGAAACAGGTTGAACAGGATTTGCGGGAGGCGAAGGAGGCGGCCGAGGCGGCGGATAAGGCGAAAAGTTCATTTTTGGCCAATATGAGTCATGAGATTCGGACGCCGATGAATGCGGTGGTGGGGATGACGGGGTTGTTATTGGATACGTCTTTGACGGTGGAGCAGAGAGATTTTGTGAAGACGATTCGGGATAGTGGGGATAATTTGTTGGTTATTATCAATGATATTTTAGATTTTTCGAAGATTGAGGCGGGGCATTTGGTATTGGAGGAACGGCCGTTTGCCGTGGCTGAATTGGTTACCTCGGCGTTAGATGTGGTGGGGGCGTTGGCCTCACGGAAAGAGCTAGATTTAACCTATTGGATTGAGGAAGATGTGCCGGCCGCTATTTATAGTGATGATACACGTTTGCGGCAGGTGTTGGTTAATTTAGTGGGGAATGGGATTAAATTCACGCAAAAAGGGGAAGTATCGATACGGGTTGGGGTGCGTTCGGTGGTGGATGAGCAGTATGAGTTATTGTTTGCGGTGGTCGATACGGGGATAGGGATACCGGTGGACAAGATGTCTAAATTATTTCATGAATTTAGTCAAGTGGATGTATCGACAACGAGAAAGTTTGGGGGGACGGGGTTGGGGTTAGCCATTAGTTCACGCTTGACGGCGTTGATGGGGGGTGAGATTTGGGTGGAGAGTGTTGAGGGCGAAGGGTCGACCTTTTATTTTACGATTAAGGCGAAGCAAGCGCCATACAAGCCACCCGCGTATTTGAAAGATGCGGTGCCGATGTTGCGTGGGAAACGGGTGTTGGCGGTGGATGATATCGGGACGAATCGGGATATTGTGGAGCGGCAGTTAAGGGGGTGGGAGATGGAGGTGTTGTTGGCGGCGTCGGCGGCCGAGGCGGAGGCGTTGGTGGCGGCTAATGATGATATTGATGTGGCTATTTTAGACTTGCATATGCCGGAGGTTGATGGAGTTGCTTTGGCGCAGTCGTTGCGTCAGCAGGGGGTAACTATCCCTTTTATTTTGTTGAGTTCTAGTTATTTGGATGATATTGAGCAGAAAGGGTTATTTACGCGGTCATTGTTGAAGCCAATTAAAGCGGAACAGCTTTGTTATGTGTTACTGGAGACGTTGGTGGGGGTCGATGAAGGGGGTGATGGGCAACGGAAGCGTATTGAGTTAGGGGAATCGAGCTATCAGCAGTTGGCGGCAAGGTATCCGTTGCGTATTTTGTTAGCCGAGGATAATGTGATCAATCAGCAGGTGGCAGTTTTGAGTTTGGAGCGTTTTGGGTATCGGGTGGATGTGGTGGCGAATGGGTTAGAAGCGGTGGCGGCGGCGGAGGTTGGGGGGTATGATTTAATTTTTATGGATGTGTATATGCCGGAGATGGATGGGTTGATGGCGGCGCAGCGGATTCGGGAGTTGGTGCTTAAGAAACGGCCCTATATTGCGGCGATGACAGCGAATGCGATGGTTGAGGATAAGCGGGATACGGCCGAGGCGGGGATGGATGCGCATGTGAGTAAGCCATTTACGGTGGAGATGTTGGTGCGTGTGATTGAAGATTGTTATCAGCAGAAGGTAGTGGGGGGAGAGAGTGGCTGAGAGAGTGGCTGAGGAAGTGGCTGAGGAAGTGACTGAGGAAGCGGCTAAAACTTTGTTTAACTTGAGTTCGGTAATCAATTAAGCCTGTGGATGAGTTGGTTACTGTGTTGTTAGGGCAGATTTCTCGACTTCGTTCAATCCTTGATTTAGGGG
>DATHYN010000037.1:0-7955 GCA_035459145.1 Anaerolineae bacterium
TGGCGAGGTGGTACCATTTATCGTAGTAGAGGGGGAGTTGGGCTTTTTGGTGGGGGGTGAGTTGAGTGTGTGTCATGGGGTTATTATAGAGGAGAATGGGAGGGAGGGGTGTGATTTGGGTTACAGAGGAGAGGCAGGGAGAGGGAGGAGGCCGAGGGGATGGTGTGGTGAGTGGAAGGTGATGGAGGACGCGGCCCGTTCGACAAGCTCAGGGCAAGCTATCACGCGAGAGATGGGTTAGGCGTGGACGGGTGACGTAAGGCGCACAATGCCGCGTCATTACGGATGGTTGGAGCGGGGGCGGGGAGGGAGACCTCGAAGCTTTTTAGGGAGGTGTTGTGGGTTGACAGGGAATGGTTAGGAAAGCTTCGAGGTCGTGGAGGGGCGGGAGGCCGAGGGGAGGTGATGAGAGAGGTGGATTTAGGGGAGCGAGGCATTCGGCGAGAGAGGGTGTGAAGTTTTTAGGGAGGTTTAGCGCCGAATGCCTCGCCGTTACGTTAGGGAGATGGTTAGTTTGTGGCTGAGGGGTTGGTAGCCGAGTTTTTGGTAGAAGTTGAGGGCGGTGGTGTTGAAGGCGTAGACGTTTAGTTCGATGTGGGTGATGTTTTTTTGTGTGGCCCAATGGTGGGCGGTTTGCATGAGGCGGTGGCCGAGGCCGAGGTTTTGATAATCGTGGTGGACGACGAGGGTGTTGATGACGGCGTATTGGCGTTCGACGAAGATGGGTGGGTTGGTGGGGGATGGGGTGATGTTGAGGTGGATGAGGCCGAGGAGTTGGTTGTTGTTATCGTCGGCGACGAAGAGGGCGGCGTCGGTGTCGGTGATTAATTGGTTGATGAATTGGAGGGAGCGGGCGGGGGGTGCCGAGGGGGCTTCGGGGGTCGGAGGGGCGAAGATGTGGCTTAGGTTTTGGGCGTGGAGGTGGTCAACTTGTTGAAAGAGGAGGCATATTTGGGTGTAATCGGTTTTTTGGGCGGGACGTATATTTATTTCCATGGATTACTCGTTGTATGAGGATAGGTTGATTGAGGGAAGCGGTGGTTAGCGGCTTGTTTTTGCCACATAGACTAACCACCGCCTCCTTTTTTGTCGAATATGAACCAAATAAGCGAGTGTGGAAGGTTCCACACTTATACGCTATTTAGTTACCTGCGGTTAAGGCGAAGGTGAAAATACCGCGATGTTCCACAGGGTCTGAGGCGCCGTTGTTATTGAGGGCAAGGACGTAGTAGAAGTAGTTCTGGCTGGGGTCGCCGGCGGCATTGGGATGGGTATAGGTGGTGTTGGTTTGGGTGGTGCAGGTGTAGGGGGCGGGGGAGGCGCAGGTGGTGGGGGTGAAGTAGGGGGTGTTGAGGCTGTGCCAGATTTGGTAGGTGGTGGCATTAGGAATCGTATCCCAACTTAAACTGATATCATTACCAGATAGGGAGATAGTGGGGTCTGGGGGGGTGGGCAGAGCGGCAGATTCGACGGTAATGGTCACAGTGGCGGTATTGGATAACTTCTTGATATCGTTGGCTAGATCATTGATTTCGCCGGATGTGAGGGCTTGGGAATAGATACGTAGATCATCAATATAGCCATTAAAGAAACGGCCTGAATTGAAGGTAGAGCCGATATAGATATCGCCACTGCCTTGGAACGGGGTGGTGGCAATGTCATTGGCCACGGCCACCCCATCACGATAAATGACCCGTTCACCTGTGTCGATATTATAAGTGCAAGCCCAATGGTGCCAATCGGTGTCTGTATAAGCAATGGTGTCGATATCGTTGCCCCAAAAGGCACAGGTAAAGGTGTTACTACCGCGGAAGCCGATGTGAAGGCCATTATTGCTGACAGGTATCCCTTGACTCAAGATAAACTGTTCGCTGTTGATCTGGTTTCGTTTTGCCCAAGCGGCAATGGTGAAGGAGCGATTGCTTAAGGCTGGGCCAGGGGCGTTGACGGTGCCATCAATACCATTGAAGGCGAGGGATTGGGTAGAGCGGGGTAAGGCGGGGGGGGTGGCGGTCGTGAGGGAGACGGAATTCAAAAAGACCCCGTCGTAATTGTTGATAATGTCATGGATTGGTTGGCTGATATCTTCGATAGGCCAGTAGCTAAGTAGATTTGGCAGTTCAATGAGGTTGTAGGTGAAGGTGGTAACGCCAGTAAAGGTAGCTGGGTTGTAGTTAAACGTACCATCAGCATAGAGGTTTAATGTACCGGTGATAGGCATGGTGTTGATAATGGGTTTAAAGGGGTCGTTTTCGGCGTCATTATCTATCCCTTGGCCGGTGTCATCGAGAATGACATTGCCGGTAAGAATGGTGTTGGTGGTGATGGTGTATTGATTATTGGTGGCCAAAGGGGGTCTGTTTTCGGTGATGGTTAAGGTGACGATAGCTGTATTAGAAAGTGTTGGTAGGTTGTTAGCTAACGTTTGGATGGCCGAGGTGGGTAATGGTTGTTGATAAATGCGGACGTCATCTACTAACCCATGGTACCAACCGCTTGAGCCAAAGCGAGAGCCAATATATAGTGAGCCAGTACCGGTATAATTAACGATACCTGATTGTTGACCAACGGCAACGCCATCACGGTAAACGGTGCGAACCGCGTTGTTACTGTCATAAACGCAGGCCCAATGGTGCCAGTCCGTATCGGTGTAGACGGTGGTGGTGTCAAGGTCATTACCCCAAAAGGCACAGGTAAAGGCATTGTTGCCTCGAAAACCGATATGGAGGCCTTGATTGGTGGTAGCCGTTCCTTGGCTAATGATAAAGTCATCGGTGTTGAGACTGTCACGTTTGGCCCAGAAGGCGACGGTGAAGGATTGGTTGTTGAGGCTGATGCCGGTGGCCGAGGCGGTATCATTGCTGTTATCGAAGGCGAGGGATTGGAGGGAGGTGGTCATGATGGTGGTGGGGACGGCCGAGCTAAAGGTTGGTCCGCCAGAGAGCGTGGCGTTGTGGTTGTTGCCAGAGATGTCTGCGGTGGGGCTGATGCCATCTTCGAAAGGCCAGTGAGCTGTGGCTGAGGGGATATCGTTTAAGTAGTAACTGAATGTTTGGATGCCGGTATAAGTTACATCGGGTGAGTATGTAAATGTACCATCATCCGATAATTGGAGTGTGCCCGTGGTGGTTGATGTGGCTAAAACGGCTCTGATGGCATCGCCATCTAGTTCAATATCAGCCCCTTCGCCGGTGTCATCAAGAATGACATTGGCTACGAAGGGGGTTTGGTTAGTGAAAGTGTATTGATTATTGACCGCAATGGGGAAGTCATTGATGGGATTGATGGCAAGGACGACGGTGGCTGGCGAGCCAAAAGAGATGCCATCGGTTACGTTGTAGGTAAAGGTGATGGTGCCAAAAGCATTGGGGAGGGGGGTGTAGGTGAAACTGCCGTCAGAGTTGAATTGTAGGTCGCCACTGACAGGGCCTGTTTGCAATATAGCGGTGATGGGCGTGTTTTCGTAAGTGTCATTGCTGATAATGCCGGGGGCCGAGAGGGAGAAGGTTTCATCTTCGTTGCTAGTATAGACATCATCTTGAAGGGAAGGTGGGTCGTAGGTATTGGCTAGATTGATGGTGACGAGAGCGGGGTTTGATTGCCACCAACTATTTTGATTGAAGAAAGTTGCGGAGCCGGTGAAATCCCTGGCCGCGGCAAAATCCAGATCCCCATCCCCATCAAAATCACCAAATTTGACATCACGCACATAGTTGGTGCTAATTGTTTGTTTGAGAGTAAACATGGCGAGGCCATTATTTTCCCAAATACGGGTGTTATGATCACCATTGGCGGTAATGATGTCTACATCACCATCATTATCGATATCGGCAAATTCGCTATTGGGTGTGGTGTTGTAGGAGGTGACCCAATAATTGCTGTTGGTGGTGAAGTTACCAAAACCATCATTGAGCCAGACTTCATTGCGTGAGGTGTTGGATGTTTGTGTCGAGACAAGTGCATCAAGATCGCCATCATTATCGAAGTCAGCTAGGTCAGCATCATAGGCTTGGATGCCGAAGGTCGAGACAGCGGTGAAATTGCCATTACCATCGTTGAGCCAAAGAGTGATACCCGATACACCACTGCTGGTTACCATATCAAGGTCTCCGTCGGCATCGACATCACCAAAGGAACTGTGCTCAGTGGAGAACATGTTGTAGTCAGAATTGATATCTGTAAAATTACCAGTTCCATCATTGATCCAAACACGATTGCGGTTCTCAGATGATGATGTGAGGAAAGCATCGGTGTAGCCGTCACCATTGAGATCGACAAGATCGACATCACTGGCATAAGGATAATAGGCAAAATTGGTAATAGTGAAGGTACCGGTACCATCGTTGATATAGACCCGAGCATATTGTTCGCTGCCGGCGATAACGGCATCGATGTCACCATCATTATCGAGGTCGGCGGCGTCGACGGCTTCACTGTTGTAGGTGCCGAGATTTTGGGTGCCAAGGGTAAAGGTGCCGTCCCCATTGCTGAACCAGATTTTGCTAGGTTGAGAGCTCCAATTGGCAAAGAGAAGGTCATCAAAGCCATCGCCGTTGAAGTCGGCTGTGGCGACATCATAAGCGCGTATATTGTCTAAACTAGGGCCGGAGGAGAAGGTGCCGGTACCAATATTAGTGCCATCAGTGAGGGCATAGGTGAAGGTGATAGCGCCATTGGCATTGAGGGCAGGGGTATAGACAAATGTACCAGCGGGCATGAAGTTGAGATTGCCAGTGGTGGGTGGTGATAGAACTTGAGCGTTGAGGGGGTTGCTACCGATATAATTGTCATTGGTGATGACACTGCTGATGGGGGTGGTGGCGTATAATGTTGTATCTTCGGTGCCGTTATAATAATCATCTATGGTTAATGGGTCGCAAATGATATTGAGGGTAACGAAAGCGTAGTCACTTATTTCATAGCCATTATCGACACGGTAACTAAAGCGATCGGTGCCACAGAAGGTATGATTGGGGTGATAGGCAAAGGTGCCGTCGGGATTGACGGTGAGGTTTCCTTGGGGGTTGGCGTGGAGGATGGCGGTGGTGGTGAGGGTGGAAATGTAGGGGGTGGTGTCGTTGGCGAGGAGGCCGAGGCTGGGATTGGTGATGGTGAAGGGGGTGTTACGGGTGAGGGTATAGGTGTCGGGTATGGCGATGGGGGGATTGTTGATGACATTGAGGGTGACGATGCTCATGTTATGGCCGCCCATAATGGCATCCATATTATCAGGGGTGATAGCGGTATTGTAAATACGGACATCATCGACGAAACCACCAAAATAGTCTGAGGCATTAAAACCACGGCCGATAAGAACGCTGCCCGTACCTGTATAAGCGACAGAGGTATCAGAAGCGATGGGGACACCGTCGCGGTAAATAGTTCGGGTGCCGGTGTTAACATCATAGGTACAAGCCCAATGATGCCAATCTGTATCGGTATAAGTTGTGCCAGAGGTTAATCTATTGCTACTGTTAAAAGAGCAGACGAATTGATTGTCAGCTAAAAAGCCAAAGATGAGGGTGTCAATGGTAGTGATGGAACCTTGTGAGATGACTGTTTCAGTTGTATTTATATAATTACGGCGTACCCAAGAGGCAACGGTGAAAGATTGATTGGCTATTGGTGTGCCATTTGCGGCGGAGGTATAGGTATTAGAGGTATCATTGAGGTATTCGTTTGAGGTGATGGAACGGCCGTTAAGCGCAGACGGCACATCATTAGTCGCCCGTAAGAAGCCATTGATGTAGCTTTGGTGTCGATTATTGCCACTAATGTCATAGACAGTGAAAATGTCATCGTTTTCAAATGTCCAATGGGCTAAGAGGCTGTTGTCGTGGTTAACGTAGTAGAAGAAGTGAGAACTTCCTTCAAAGTTTAGGGATGGTGTGTAAATTAGACTGCCATCAGGATTAAGATCGAGGGAGCCATTAACAAAGTTAATGGTGTTATTGATCGTAAAGGGATCGCCTTCAGAATCAGTATCATTGGCTAAAATGCCAGGTGCGGTCAGATTAAGTGGGTAGTTGATACTGGTGGTGTAAACATCAGGGAGGGTGAGGGGATGTTGGTTGGCGAGTGGGGTCATGTCTAAGTTTGTTTGGGCGATGGTGGGCAACGCATAGATTGCTAAGGCGACCAATAATAGAGTGATGGTTGATATAGATAAAAAAGCTGAAAATCGATTGTATTTCATGGGTAACTCACTTTTGGGATAAAGGGTTTCATTAAAACCAATAAATTTTGCAAGTGATTTGCTCACTTACTTATATAGGTTATTTTAGATGTGTTTATTTAGGATTAACGTCTTGAATATGGTTCTTTGAGGGCAAGATAATATGGTATGTGAGTACGAAGAATAGTGTAATGACATACGGAATAATAAGATTATTATCATGAAATACTAGTATATCGAAGGTGAAAAATTTATGCTAGTATAAAAAACAATGATCAGGGTGCCTTTTATAGAGGTGGCGGGTATAATGGGCAGATGACAGCACAAGAGTTCAGTATTCAAGGAAATTTTCAGGCGGACAGAAGTACGCCATTGCGGTGGGTGTTGTCCCATGTGGGGCGGCACAAACATTTATTCGTGATTATGTTTATTGGGGCGTTTGGGAATGGGGCGTTGGCGGCGGCGATTCCGGTATTTACGGGGATTGCCTTTACGGGGGTGTTGGCGGATCCGGTTGATTATGAGCGGTTGCAGTTGGCGGCGATTGGGATTATCGTGAGTCAGGTTTTGCGTTCATTATTGCAGTTTGGGCGTAATTTTGCGAGTGAGGTGATTGGTCAGCGTTTGGAGCGGGATACGCGGCAGGAGTTGTATCTGAGTTTGTTGGGGAAGAGTATGACGTTTCATGATTCGCAGCCGGTGGGGGATACGATGGCGCGGGCGACGAATGATGTGCGGGAAGTGAATTTGATGTTGAATCCGGGCATTAATTTGGTGGTTGGCTCGGCCAACTTCATGATTATGCCCCTCATTTTCGCGCCACAATATGATCCAAGGCTTATTTTTGCCCCGCTTTTCTATATAATATTGTATATTTTTGCGCTCATTCGTTATCTCAATGTGTTAAGACCGATCTCAGATGATGTGCGTGGGTCGTTTGGCTCATTGAATAGTCGGTTGGCGGAAGCGATTGATGGTATCGAAACGGTGAAGGGGGCGGCGCAGGAGGAGCAAGAGGTGGCGATGTTCCGCCAAAATGCGCGCGCATTTCGGAATGCGGCGGTGGAGCAGGGGTATGTGGAAGCGCGTTACTTGCCGTTGTTGTTGTTGGGTGTGACGAATGCGATTGGGTTTGCTCATGCGTTGTTGTTGTTTCAACAGGGGGCGGTGGCGACGGCGGATGTGGTCGCTTACATGGGGTTGTTGGCGTTGTTTGGTTTTCCAACTTTTATTTCGTTGCGGGCGTATTCACAAGTGGCGTCGGGGATGGCGGGGGCGCGGCGGATTTTGGAGTTGATTAAAGAAGAGACGGATTTGGATGCGAATGCATCTGGTTATGATGGGGAGATGAAAGGGGGGGTGACGTTTGAGAAGGTGACGTTTGGGTATGTGGATTCGGTACCGGTGTTGCAAGATATTTCCTTAACGATTGAGCCAGGGCAAACGGTGGCGATTGTGGGGCAGACGGGTTCAGGGAAGAGCACGGTGGCGAAGCTGATTAATCGGACTTATGATGTAGGGACGGGACGGGTGTTGATTGATGGGCGGGATGTGCGCCAATGGAATTTGGCGGCGGTGCGGCGGCAAACATCGATTATTGAGCAGGATATTTTTATGTTTTCGCGGACGGTGGCGGAGAATATCGCGTTTGGTCAGCCGCAGGCGACGCGGGAGGAGATTATCGATGCGGCGAAGACGGCGCAGGCGCATGAGTTTATCATGGGATTTAAGGATGGGTATGATACGATTGTGGGGGAGCGGGGGGTGACGTTATCGGGGG